>NZ_AKJO01000033.1:0-40592 GCF_000282295.1 Pseudomonas sp. GM33 | reverse complement strand
CTGGGTGTCTTTAAGCTGCATGACGTTTCCTTTTCTGAATGGGGGTTGGCGAGCGTTGGCTTAAACCAGAGCGCTACGTCTTTTAAGCTCATGGTTCAGAATGAAATCGTTCTCGGAATAATCCACCGGGCAATCGATAACGTGCACACCCGGCTCACTGATGCAGCGCTGCAGTAGCGGCAAGAATTCTTCGGCGCTTTCCACCCGGTGGCCCTTGGCGCCATAGCTTTGCGCATACATGACGAAATCCGGGTTGCCGTAGTCCAGACCAAAATCAGTGAACCCCATGTTGGACTGCTTCCAACGGATCATGCCGTAGCCATCATCGCGTAGGATGATGACCGTCAGGTTCATCTTCAAACGTACGGCGGTTTCCAGCTCCTGGCTGTTCATCATGAAGCCGCCGTCACCGCACACAGCTACCACAGGACGATCCGGATAGACCAAATGTGAAGCCATCGCCGAAGGCAGGCCCGCACCCATCGTTGCCAAGGCATTGTCTAACAGTACGGTGTTGGGTTTATGTGCCTTGTAGTTGCGCGCGAACCAGATTTTGTAGATGCCGTTATCCAGAGCCACGATGCCTTCGGAGGGCATGGCACGACGCACGTCGGCGACAAAGCGCTGCGGGTAGATCGGGAAACGGTTGTCGTCCGCGCCCTCGATCACTTGGGCCTCGTTGGATTCACGGATCGTCATAAGGCGGGTGAAGTCCCAGTGTGAAGTGTCATTCAAGGATTCGCCGATCTGCCAAACAGCATTGGCGATATCGCCGATCACTTCGACCTGCGGGAAGTACACCGGATCGACCTCGGCGGAGCGGAAGTTGATGTGGATGACTTCGGTGCCGCCACGGACCATGAAAAATGGCGGTTTCTCAATCACATCGTGGCCAATGTTTACGATCAGATCAGCCGCCTCGACAGCACGGTGCACGAAGTCGTCGGAAGACAGTGCGGCATTGCCAAGGAAGCGTGGATGACGCTCATCTACCACACCTTTGCCCATCTGAGTGGTGACAAAAGGAATGCCGGTCTTGTCGATCAGTTGCTTGAGTACCTTGGCAGTCATCTTGCGATTGGCGCCGGCACCAATCACCAGGATCGGGCTACGGGCTGTCTGCAATTTCTCGACTGCGGCCTCGATGGCCTTGTGTTCGGCCAGCGGGCGACGATGCAGGCTCGGAGGAATTGGCCGGCTTTCGGTCTGCTCCGCGGCGATGTCCTCGGGAAGTTCAAGATGAACCGCTCCGGGCTTCTCTTCCTCAGCAAGGCGGAAGGCTTCACGCACACGCGAGGGAATGTTGTCAGCGGACGCCAACTGGTGGGTGTACTTGGTCAGCGGTTGCATCATCCCAACAACATCAAGAATCTGGAAACGGCCCTGCTTGGACTTTTTGATTGGCTTCTGCCCGGTAATCATGAGCATTGGCATTCCACCCAAGTAGGCATAGGCGCCAGCAGTGACCAGGTTCGTAGCGCCAGGGCCAAGGGTCGATAAGCTGACTCCCGTTTTGCCGGTTAACCGGCCATAGGTTGCCGCCATGAAACCAGCCGATTGCTCATGTCGAGTGAGAACGAGCCGGATGTTGGAGCGCCTGAGTGATTCAAGTAAATCCAGGTTCTCTTCACCAGGAATCCCGAACACGAACTCTACGCCCTCATTTTCGAGGCACTGCACTACGACGTCTGAAGCCTTGAGCATTTCACTCTCCTCTAAAATCATGTATCCGCGCTTGAGGTGCAACCTTGGACAATTCGCTTACGATGGCGGGGAACCTAACGACTTCGCCAACGTTTCGGACCAAACACCGGCATTTGGCTTCCAGCCTCCCTGACCATCGCAAGGGAGGCCAACAGTCGCGGCGCGATGTGGACACAAAACGGTGTGGTTTCCATTCGGCGACCTACCAGAGTAAACAACCTGTCACCTTAGTCGTTTCGTAACCGCTTGGGCGCCCCGCTGACGGCTGCCTGCGTAACACCCAGATTCTGCGCCGCTATTGAAGCGGAGTGGTCTCGCCACAACGCTTCAAAGGTATAGAGCAGATTTAGATCTTTCATCACAGCGCCCTGACTGACATTCAGAAACCAAAACACTGCACTTGCCAGCAAAGCGTCGTGGGCTTCGACCGGCAAGTGCAGTAAAGCTGGAGTTCTTGAGTGTTATGCGGACGCGTGGATAACTCAACGTCGTGTCAGGTCCAGCGCCACATCGACGATCATGTCCTCTTGCCCACCGACCATTTTTCGCCGTCCCAATTCGACCAGGATGTCGACGGTACGCAAGCCATAGCGCTGGGCCGCCGCTTCGGCATGACGAAGGAAGCTTGAGTAAACGCCTGCATAACCCAGCGCCAGCGTCTCGCGATCTACCCGCACCGGACGGTCCTGCAGCGGACGGATGATGTCATCGGCGGCATCCATCAAGGTGTAGAGGTCGGTGCCATGATTCCAGCCCAGTCGCTCGGCGGCAGCGATGAACACCTCCAATGGCGCGTTGCCCGCCCCCGCCCCCATGCCAGCCAGGCTGGCGTCAATGCGGTCACAGCCCTCTTCCACCGCGACGATGGAGTTAGCCACGCCCAGGCTTAAGTTGTGGTGGGCGTGCATGCCGGTTTCGGTTTCCGGCTTGAGCACCGCCTTGAACGCACGGAAACGCTCGCGGACGTCCTGCATGTTCATCGCCCCACCGGAGTCGGCCATGTACACGCAGGTCGCGCCGTAGCTCTCCATCAACTTGGCTTGGGCGGCCAACTGCTCGGCCGGAATCATGTGGCTCATCATCAGGAAACCGACGGTGTCCATACCCAGCTCGCGGGCATATTCGATGTGCTGTTTCGACACATCGGCCTCGGTGCAATGAGTGGCGATGCGCACCACCCGGGCACCGGCGTTGTAGGCTGCTTTCAGGTCATGCACGGTGCCGATGCCGGGCAACAACAAGGTAGTGATCTTGGCGTGGTTGATCACGTCGGCGGCGGCTTCGATCCATTCCAGGTCGGTGTGGGCGGCGAAGCCGTAGTTGAAGCTCGACCCTTGCAGGCCATCACCGTGCGCCACTTCGATCGAGTCGACCTTGGCTTTGTCCAAGGCGCGGGCGATGTCCTGCACGTTTTGCAGCGAATACTGGTGACGAATCGCGTGGCTGCCGTCGCGCAGGGTTACGTCGGAGATATAAATTTTTTTGCCGGGATTGAAAGTCATGACGGTCTCCTCAGGCGTTGAGCATCGACTGCGCCATGCGCTCGGCGGTGGCCAAGGCAGCGGAAGTCATGATGTCGAGGTTGCCGGCATAGGCTGGCAGGTAGTGGGCGGCGCCTTCGACTTCAAGGAACACTGAGGTCTTAAGGCCGGAGAACTTGCCAAGACCCGGTATGTTCAGTGGTGCGTCTTCAGGGATGACGTCGAACTGGACTTTTTGCTTGAGGCGATAGCCCGGCACATAGGCCTGTACGGCGGCCGCCATCTCTTCGATGGAGGCCTCGACCAGTGTCTGATCAGCGGCTTCGGACAGCACAAACACCGTGTCACGCATCATCAGCGGCGGTTCGGCCGGGTTCATTACGATGATCGCTTTGCCCTTGGCTGCGCCGCCGATCGCTTCGATAGCCTTGGAGGTGGTTTCGGTGAATTCGTCGATGTTGGCACGAGTGCCGGGACCCGCGGACTTGCTGGCGATCGAGGCGACGATTTCGGCGTAGTGCACCTTGGCCACGCGTGATACCGCTGCGACCATGGGGATGGTCGCCTGGCCACCGCAGGTGACCATGTTGACGTTGAGTTGGCCGAGATTCTGTTCCAGATTGACCACCGGCACGCAATACGGGCCGATGGCTGCTGGTGTCAGGTCGATCAGACGGATTCCGGGTTTGATCGAGCGCAGGAAGGCGTCGTTCTTCACGTGGGCGCCGGCTGAGGTGGCATCGAAGACGAAATCGATGTCCTTGAATTCGTCCATGCGGGTCAGGCCTTCAACACCTTCATGGGTCACCGCCACGCCCAAGCGTTGGGCGCGGGCCAAACCATCAGAGGTCGGGTCGATGCCGACCATGGCGGCCATTTTCAGGTGCTTGCCGTGACGCAAAATCTTGATCATCAGGTCAGTGCCGATGTTGCCCGAGCCGATGATTGCGACGCTGATTGGATTGCTCATTGTTATTGTGTCCTGTCGTTGCATACAGCCTGGGATCAGGCGTTACCACGCCGGCGTTCGGCAAGGGTCTTGCCACCCGCAGCCCACTGGGTTTCGGGAATCTCTTGAAGCAGCACGCGTACGCTATCTACGGGCACATCGAGGCTTTGCGCGATGGCCTGGGTGACATTGAGCAACAGCGCATGCTTCTTCTCTTCACTGCGTCCTTCGGCGAGGTGGATCATGGCGATAGGCATGGTCGATAGCTCCGGATCAACGCTGGCTGGACGAAGTGAAGCGCATGGAGACGCTGCCCAGATGCTGGTAGCGGACGGTGATGTTGTCCCCGGCAGCAACGGCAATGGCCTCGGTGATGCCGCCGGTCATGATGAAGCAGCCCGCCGGCAGTTCACGCCCCTTGGCACCGAGCATGTTGGCCAGCATGGCGACGCTCTGCGCCGGGTGCCCGAGCACCGCGGCGCCGGCACCGGTGGCGACTACTTCGCCGTTCTTTTCCAGCACCACACCCAGGCATTTAAGGTCAATGCCCTGCACGCCACTCATTTGTCCGCCGGTGACGAAGCGTGCCGAAGAGGTGTTGTCGGCAATGACGCTCTTGAGATCGAAGCGGAAGTTCTCGTAGCGCGAGTCGATCACTTCAACTGCCGGCAAAATAAAATCGGTAGCCGCCAATACATCGCCAACATGCACGCCCGGTCCCTTGAGCGGATGCTTGAGGACAAAGGCGATCTCGGCCTCGACCTTGGGATGGATCAACCCGTCAACATCGATAGCCGCGCCGTCCAGGCAAGAGCCGTAGTCCGTAAGGAAGCCGTGGATCGGGTCAGTGACCCCCATTTGCTTCATTTTTGCGAAAGAGGTCAGGCCCATTTTCAGGCCAGCGATACGTACACCGCGGGACTCCTTGCGTTGGCGAATGGTGTCCTGGATGGCGTAGGCGTCTTCCCAGTCCATGTCGGGGTGAGCGTCGGTAATCTTGGCCACCGCCTCTCGGTTGAGCTCGGCATTTTCCAGGTGTTCGGCTAGTTGGGCGATAGTTGCTGCAGAGAGGTTCATAAGGATTTCCTTCAAACGAAACGAACGGAGGCCGAGCCGATGCCGCCCAAGTTGATGCGCAATTGATCACCGGCCTTGACCGGCACCATGGCCGCCAGTGAACCGGAGAGGATGACTTCGCCCTTATTCAGGCCAATGCCAAGCTGACCGAGTTTGTTGGCCAGCCAAGCCACGGCATTCGCCGGGTGGCCGAGGGCCGCAGCGCCGGCGCCAGTGGCAACCACTTCACCGTTCTTTTCCAGTGTCATGCCGACACAAGCCAGGTCCACGTCACGCGGGGCCACGCCCTGCCCGCCCAAGACGAAAGCCCCGGCGGAGGCGTTGTCGGCGACGGTGTCCTGGATGCGGATCTTCCAGTCACGGATGCGCGAATCGACGATCTCGAAGCACGGCATCACATAGGCGGTGGCGCGCAGCACATCGGCGACGGTAATGCCCGGGCCACGCAGGTCTTCCTTGAGCACGAACGCGATTTCGCCTTCGGCCTTGGGTGCGATCAAGCCGTCGATGGCGATTGCGGCGCCATCGGCGTAAAGCATGTCCGAGAGCAGATGACCGAAGTCCGGTTGATCGACGCCGAGCATGTCCATCACCACTTTGCTGGTGACCCCGATCTTTTTTCCAATGATCCTTTGGCCATCGTCAAGACGTCGCTGAATCATCGACAGCTGCACCTGATAGGCCTGCTCCAGGGTCATATCCGGATAAGTGTCAGTCAACGGTGCCAGAGCCTCGCAATTGCAGAGGGCCTGGTGCAGTTGGTGGCCGAGAACGTTAATCTCTTGCTTATTCATGAATAGCTCCTTACAGCCGCACGCAGACGTTGCGCAGCTCGGTGTAGAACTCAAGCGAATGTACGCCCCCCTCACGACCGATACCCGACTGCTTGGCACCGCCGAAAGCGGTACGCAGGTCGCGCAGAAACCACGAGTTGATCCAGCAAACACCCACGTCCAGTGCACTACCCAGACGATGGGCGACCTGCAGGTTGCTAGTCCACACACTGGCGGCCAAGCCGTAGGGAGTGTCGTTAGCCAGGCGGACGACTTCTTCTTCGGTATCAAAAGGTGCGATGTGGCAAACCGGACCGAAGATTTCCTCGCGCACCACGGCCGAGGTTTCCGCAAGGCCGGTCCAGATCGTCGGCTCGAACCAAGCGCCTTCGGCCAAATGATCCGGCACCTGGGCGATGCCGCCGCCGTGGACCACGGTGGCACCGTCGGCGACAGCCTGACGGCAGTAAGAGAGAATTTTTTCGCGGTGACCGAGCGAGATCACCGGTCCCATGGTGCTGTCGTGCTGGTTCGGGTCACCCACCTTGATGCCTTCGGCGTGGGCCTTGAACGCAGCGACAAAACGCTCGAACAGCGGACGTTGCACGTAGATGCGCTCGGTACCCAGGCAGACCTGGCCACTGTTCTCGAACACGGCGCGCCCCAGTCCTTTGACGGCTTTTTCCAGGTCCGCATCGGCAAAAACGATGCCTGCGTTCTTGCCGCCCAGTTCCAGCGATACCGGGCGGATACCCTTGGCTGCGGCCTTCATGATGATCTCGCCCGTGCCGGTTTCACCGGTGAAGGTGACACCATTGACCTCTGGGTGAGCGGTGAGGAAGGCACCGGCCGAGTCACCGCCGAAACCATGCACCACGTTGTACACACCCGGTGGCACACCGGCTTCATTCATGACTTCGGCGAGCAGCGTGGCGGTGGCCGGGGTCTCTTCGGAGGGTTTGACCACGACAGTATTGCCACAGGCCAAGGCTGGCCCGACCTTCCAGGTCATCAGCAACAGCGGCAGATTCCATGGGCAAACAACGGCGATGACTCCACGCGGTGCTCGCACGCTGTAGTTCACCGCCTTGCCACCGTCAGGGGTGTCCATCACGAAGCTTTCAGTCGGCACATTCTTGATCAGGTCGGCGAACACCTTGAAGTTGGCCGCACCACGGGGAATGTCCAGATGTCCGGCTAGCGCGCGTGGTTTACCTGTATCGGCCACTTCGGCGGCTACAAACTCTTCATGGCGACGTTCGATGCCATCCGCCACCTTGTGCAACAGGGTCGTTCTCTGGGCAACGGTCATGCTGCCCCAGGGGCCTTTCAACGCATCGCGCGCAGCTCGCACGGCGGCGTCGACCTCAGCCTTGCCGGCTTCATGCACCAAGCCGATCAGGCTGTTGTCGGCTGGGTTTCGGTTCTCGAACGTACGGGCGCTACTCACCCATTCACCATTGATAAAATGGCGGAATTCTTTCGCAGGCATACAGTGTTCCTTCTTGTTTTAGAGTGTTTGAACGCTGGCTTCAGGGTCGCCCGCTGTCAGGTATTCCCACATGCGTTCGTAAATTCGGCCGCTGGTGACAGCCCGTCGCGCGCAGGCCTGTGGGTCGAGTACCGGCCCTTGGGTGGCAAGACCTGCGCTGTGCAGTTGCAACTCAATCCGCGCGGCGTCTTCCAGATACCAGGTCAGCGTCAACGCTTCGATCAGTGACGCGCCAACGACGATGGCGCCGTTGCCACGCATGACCAGCGCATTCCCCTGCCCTAATTGATTGGCCAAGGCGCTGGCTTGCTCGTCGCTGCGCAGCAGTTGCGGGTCGTCCCACAGCGGGATTGGCTGCTGAAAGTAGCTGCCCATGCCATGGCGCGGTTGAGGTGTGAGCCTTGCGCACGACAGGGTCATGACCTGGGCAGGCATGCTTCGGATCACGGCGTGGACGTCCGGGCGACGACGGTATATTTGCTGGTGGATACGAACCTCACCCAGCACGCCGTCGGGCAACTCACCATTGACCGGTACCACGACTCCTGACTCGCCCGGCTGGATCAAACCCATCGGTTGTGCGGCGCATACCAGAAAGTGCTCCTCATCCAGGCGCAGGCTGCAGTGCCCGTAGGCATGCACTAAACCAGCGCGGGCCAAGGCCCGCGCGGCCACGCGCACTTGCGATTGCTGATCGCGGCTGGGAGTTGGAAATTGACTCACGATTTGAACTCCGGAATGTCGGGCTTCGCACCCCACGCGCAGAATCCCGCACCCTCCGCCGGAAACTGCCGAGGTTGGTGGGTTGCATCATTTTCTGGAGAGATCAGGCTGACCCCTGTCGAGTATTCGTAGGTCATGCCGTCAGGTCCCTCGAAGTAGAGGAACATCGCGCCCGAGGTGGGGTGGCGGCCCGGACCAAAGAGGATGCGTATGCCCCGCTCAACCAGGAAGTAATAGGCACGCATCAAGTCATCGACGGACTCGACCTGGTGGTTGATGTGTTGCACACCGGGGTGGGACGAAGGGAACAAGGCGATCTTGTGATGGACCTCATCGATGCGCAGCAGCGGCGCCTCGCCAATTCGGTCACTGACCCTGGCGTTTGCCAGCTGAGTCCAGAACAGTTCATCACGCCGGGCATTCATGGTGCGCAAGCCAATGTGGCTGAAACCGGTGATACCGGCATCACGACTCGGAAAATAGCGTCGCCCGCTTGCCTGGGGACGCAAGACCAGCTCAATGTTGTTGCCGCTGGGATCTTTGAAGCGAATGAAGTCGTCGACATAGCGCACTTCAGCGTCTGCACGTGAGCCATGCTGTACGTTGAATTCATTACGCTCCAGCAAGACCGCTGCGTCTTCCAGGTCCTGTGCTGTTCTGACTTCGAACGCTGTTGTGGTTTCTTGCGGATCGCCCTCGTAATAGCAGAGCGTATGGTCTCGGCTGTCCGATCGGAAGTACACCGCGCCGTTGGCTTCTCGGGCAATCTGCAACCCAAGGATCTGAGTGGCATAACGACGTGCCTCGTCCAGATTTGCGGTGCCCAGCCGTATATACCGAATGTCATGCAGGTTGATCATGAGGGATGTCCTCTTATTTATTGTTGTCTGGGACTCATCTTCCCGTCGCCATATAAATAAAAGAAGCAAATATTAGTTATTCGCACTATCTGAAAAATTTATAGGCGTATAACCCTCTGCAGACAGTTTTTTGGGGCAAAAAAAATGCCCCGTATCCGTGGATACGAGGCATTGGAACCAACGAATCAGATCAACCGATGGCCTGCTTTCCAATGTCTGCAGTGCCTGCCTGCGTACTCACCTCGCAAACTGTTTTATTCCTTGGCATGGAGATCACAAACAATGCGGAGATGACGTAGAACCCGGCGCACACCATCAGTCCCGCCGCCAGACTATAAAAGCTGGCAATGCCACTGAGCAGCACGGGGGCAAAAGCCGCCAACCCTCGGCCCATGTTGAAACAGAAGCCCGCCCCCAGCGTTCGCACCCGAATGGGATACATCTCGCTGAAGTAAGAACCGAACAACCCTGCGAACACCATGAAAAATGCGTACCCCGCCCCTATCCAGATCAGCGATTGGGTCTGGGTGGTATAGACATAGACCAGCGCCATCATGGATGTCAGCAACAGCGATATGACAATCGTAAGCCGCTTGCCAATGCGATCGGCGATGAAGCCGAATACGTTCAGGCCAAAGAAATTCCCGAGATGGAGTACCGCCATAAAGCTGGTCATCGACGCCAGACTCAAGCCACGGTCTTGTATCAGGTAGGTGGGCAGCCACGTGCTGACGCCCCAGGAACCAAGCAACGCAAAGCTGGCTGCAAGAGACCCCAGCAGGGTGTAACGAAGTAGCTCAGGCGAAAAAATCTCGCTGACGGATATCCGCTGCGCAGTGGTGCCATGAGTATCGCGTTGAGCCTTCCAGGCCGGAGATTCCGGAATCAGGAAATACACATAAATAATCGGCAGTATCACCGAGGCGCCGGACACGAAAAACATCAAACGCCATTCCGGCAGCATGAACTTTGCCGCCAGGGCCGCGGCGATGGCGCCAACCGGGAAGGCACTGATCACGAAGGATATGGCTCTGGCGCGCTGCTTGGGCGGCCACGTTTCAACGATATAAGCCGAGAGGATCGTCCATACCCCGCCAAGCCCAAGGCCAGAGAGAAACCTCAGGCCCGCCATTACGTAGAGGTCATGAGCGAATGCAAATACACAGGTCAGCGCACCGAAGATCGCCAGCGATGCAATCAGTGCGTTGCGCCGGCCAAAGTTGTCGGAGTACCAGCCTGTGGCAACACCGCTCACACCAATCCCCAGCAATGTAGCGCTAGCCAGCGCCCCCACCTCATGGAGGCTGAAACCCAGATCCTGGCGGATAACGGGCAGCGCAAGCGTTAACAGAATGATCTCCATTGCATCAAAAAGGTAGGCGATAAATCCACCGATCAGTACGTGCCACTTGGATATTCCAGTCACGATTTCACCTGTTTCTATTTATTGGATAGTGATGTTCGTTCCAGGGACGCCACGTTGTTTATGGCTCCCCATGAAGGACGCAACGTTCAGAATCGGTAAACGGCCTGCAGCCAGATGCGATCACCTTCGGCTCGGTTCTCGACCAGCGTTTCGTGCTGCCATTTCATGACAAACCCGATTGCCGGGGTCTGGTATTTGATCGCGGGGCCGATTGCGGCGACTTGGCCACGGTTACCGTCCAGGTAGGTCTGGCCATTTTTCTCATCATCGGTGAGCTGCTTGTACAGGTAGCCGTTCACGCCCACTTGCCATTCGCGAGTGATGTTGTAGCCGATGTTGTAGTCGGCGTTGAACTCACGGCCGGAGCGATAGTGAGTATCGGAGTTCTCGCCATTGATCATGTAGATGAGCTTGGCGCTCACCTCAAGGTTCTCCAGCGGATAGGCGGTAAAGGAATACCAAGGCCCGTAGGCCCATGTGTTTCGACCCGGGTTGAAAAGATGATCCTTGTCGTAGTCCCCGACGGGCACAAACACATCCAGACCGAGTAGCTGGTGGTACCGTGGCGAACTCCACCCCAATACAAAAGGAACCACCGTCAGATCGCCGATGCCTTCTTGGTGGTCGCTGCGATGAACGCGCCCTGCTGGTGTATCGACATCAAAGCTGATGTCGCCCTTGACCAAGGGCAACGCAATGCGACTGGCCAGCTTGGCACCCAGTATCGAGAAGTCCTGATAGACGTAATCCACCCGGATCGACAGTGCCTGTATATCAAGGTCAAAGTTGTGAATACCTGGTTTTTTATCGCCATCGCCGTCCAGCGTCTTGTTCGCACTGTAGTCGGACAAGTAGAAGAACTCGGTAAAGCCTGGCGGTGGCATCTTTCCCGCGCCGACCGTATTCACACCGAGTGGGTATGAACTGCCGCCGCCCTCAGTTGCCTGGGCAAGCGGAACGCACAGAAGGCCGATACAGAGGGTACTGATCCAGGCGCTTGTCGCGCACTGGCTATGTGATCTTGGTGTGCTCATCTCATGTTCCATTGTTATTTTTGTATGACGGAGGAGAGTTTTTTTGCAGCTTTCAGTGCTGGCGTTAGTTAAAAGCGACTGGCAAATTTCAGGCGCAACGATGCACACCGTCATTTGTCCGGACGCTGCAAACAGTTGAGTTATTCAACGGCCGGACATTGATTGCCCGGCCTTCAGCAAGGTGTTACCGAATAGTGGTTTCCAGCTCGCCGAGCCCTTCGATGCAGACTTTCAATACATCGCCGCGGTCCAGGAATGTGTGGCTTTCCATGCCCACGCCTGCCGGTGTTCCCGTCAACAGAACATCACCGGGAAACAGATCAATGGTCTGGCTCAGATAGGAAATCTGCTCTGCAACGCCGTACATATGGTTGCGGGTATTGGAATCCTGTACCCACGCGCCGTTCCTCGACAGCTTGATATCCAGGTTCTCGGGATCTTTGACAAATTGTGCCGGCGTCAGGTACGGGCCCAGCGGGCAAGAACCCGTGAAGCATTTGTGGCCAATCCAGTCGAAGCGAAACGGCGAGCTGGGATCGACTTGCTCGCGACGCAGTCGATCACGCGCCGACAGGTCATTGGCGCAGGTGTAACCCGCCACGTAGTCGAGCGCCTCTTCAATGGAGACACGCGACGCTCGCTTGCCAATCACCACCGCCAACTCGGCTTCCCAATCGAGCATGCGGACACCTTCCGGAAAGTCCACCGCTTGCTTGTGGGCGACCAGACTGCCGCGGCCGGGCTTGATGAAATGCCAGGGAGCAATGCCCTCGCTGCGCGGATCCAGCGACAGTTTCATGTTGAACGCACGGGCCATGGCTTCGACATGGTCACGATAGTTTGCTCCCGCGCAATAGATCGTGCCTGGACGTTCCAGGAACGGAGCAAAGTGCAAAGTGGCAAGATCAAGCCGCTGCGACTCATAGAGCGCTGGCGCTTCAAACACTGCCACTGCAAGCTTTTGAAGCTGCGGATTGGTCGTCTCCCAACTCTCGAGCAATGTATCGATGGAAGCTGTCGGCAACTCAAGGCCGGCCTTGGCCACAAGCTGACCAAGGTCATAGGCGTATTCGCCAACCAGGAGGCCGGTAGTGTTTGACTGGACATCCGTCCGATAGGTGAAAAGCTGATACTTCATGGGACCACCATCACAGGAGCGAAAAGCGTTGGTTGGAAAAACTGACGTGAAGCGTGAGGCCGCCTTCCATGAGCAGCCACTTGCGTACGTCTACGTCATAAACACCGTGGGCAATAAAAGGATCTGACTGGACGATACGCAGCGCTTCGGCCTGATCCGCCGCCCGCAGAATGCTCATGCCCCCTAGCTCACCAGGGAAAGTCTGATCCGAGACAAAGGGCCCGGAAGCGAATAACTCGCCGCGTTGTTGCGCCAGAATCGCCCACTTCAAGTGGGCGTCCAGCAGCTCTGGTACGCGGGTCAGATCCCGTGGCGTACGCATGACCACGAACAGCGGCTTGTTCAACATCCCTGCCAGCAGTTCCTTGGTCGTAGAGCTATCACTCATCACGTGCCGCCTCGAAGTTTTGAATGAAAGCCTCAGGCGGCGGATTGGTTGCCCACACGGCGATCAGGTCTGGTGGTGCCCCGTCGATAGCCAGCCATTCGCTGTCATCTTCGGGAATGACATCGATGTCCCAGAAGTATTCGACCATGCTGTCCCAAGGGTCGCGGATGTAATGAAAGTAATTGGAGCCGGCCACATGTCGTCCAAGGCCAAAAGCGCTTTCGTAGCCCAGGCTCATCAGGTGTTGAGCGCCCAATTCGATCTCATCAATACCCATCACCTCAAAACTGAGATGATGCAGACCGCTATGGCTGCTCTTGGCCAGGCCCAATACATGGTGATCACCGCCACAGCCACACCGTAGGAAGGCAATCTTGTCCCCCGCGCGATCAGAGACTTTCATCCCTAGCACCTGGGTATAGAAATCAATCGAACGATCCACATCGGGGGTGAATTTGATTAAGTGACCCAAGCGCAACGGTGTCACTCGACGCAACTTCGAGGACGGTGTGCATCCGCGCTGACCGATGCGGCGGTAACGACCCGGGGTGTTCGACTCTGGTGTCGGCAAAGGAGCTAACGGCATGGAGTCGGCGTCGGTTACGTGAATCCAATCGCCGGACGGATCACGAAACCACAATCCGTCTTGCCCGATATCAAACGGTGCCGGATGGATGACCACACCGTGGTAGCTCAGGTTTTCTCGAATAGTCTGCAGGCCCTCTGCATCGGTACCAAACGAGATATAACTCAGGCGCTTAGTGGTGCCGGGCATCAGTCGCACTTGATCCTGGGCGCGCCCCTTACAGCGCAACACCAAATGATCACCGGCCATGCGGGCTTCGAGCCCGACAGCTTCGTAGAAGGAGCGACCCACTTCCAGATCCGGAACAGTCACGCCTACGTGTTGTAGAGAACGAATCATCTTGGATGCTCCTACTTAACGAATAGGGGAAAAGGGTGCGGCGCTCAACAGCTCAACCTGCTGGGCAACCACCAGATGACCGTTCTTACCAAGGAACGTACGCCATCTTGGATCGCTGGACAGCGCCGCGCGGCGTTGGGCTCGGTCCTCGTAGCTGGAATATCCCCACAACTGAATGACCCGATTGATGTCCCCCGTTTCCGGCTTGAAATACCCGATCAAATTGCCCAGTGCCTCGCCCTGAAGTGGCAGCCCCTCCTCCTCGTAAGCACGCAGGAATTCGTGCAGCGCGCCAGGCTTGAGTTGATAGGTACGTTGTTCAATCAGCATGTTGTTTTCTCTTTTTTGGAAGGTGCCTGGGAGTCGGCCTGGGAGTCGGCTTCGATCAACTTGATCACTGCCGAGATATCTTCTTCACCAATGCCTTCTTCGATAGCCCTTAGAAAGTAGGGCTTGGCGGCATTGAACAAAGGCGCGGCGCTACCGAGTTCCTCGGACAGCTCACTGGCCATGTCGATGTACTTTTCCAGCGTGGCGAAAGGTCCTGGCGCCGGTAGGAAATGACGATCAGCCATAATCGGTGCTCTTGCGCTGAACATCGTTGAGCCACCCGCACTTTGGCGTATCACCTCAACCACCTGCTGTGCGCTGAACCCTGCTTTAACACCAAGGTTCAGCGCCTCGGCTGCGGCCAGGGTGTGAATAGTCACCAGATAGTTGGCGATCAATTTCATCGCGACCGCGCACCCAAACCCACCGATGTGGAACTGGATGTCGGCGATCGCATCGAGCACAGGCTTGCAGTGCTCCACCAGGTCAGGGTCACCGCCCAGAAACAAGGAAGCCTTGCGTAGGGAAACCATGGATGGAGTACCACTGACCTCCGCTTCCAACACCCGTGCACCACGTTGTTCGATACGCTGAGCCATTCGTTGCTTGAAGGCTTTGTGATAGGTGCCGATCTCGATGAGCGTGTGCTGCGGCCCTATGGACTGAAGCAGGCCATCAGGCCCCTCCATGATTTCCATGTGGGCCACTTCGCTGGGCAGGCAAGTGAGGATGAAGTTTGATTGCGCCGCTACGGCGGCTGGGCTTTCGAGCGCGATGCCACCCTGACGGATGAAGGCCTCGCGATCTCGACGTCGGTAACCGACAACGGGAAATCCGGCCGCAAGCAGGTTGGTTGCGATAGGAAGGCCAAGCTGGCCGATTCCCACCATACCGATGGTTATCACAGGCATTATTCGCCTCTCTTGTTGTTGTTCTTTTACGCAAAGCTTGAAGCTCGGCTAGGCGCTAACCTAGGCGCAGCCGGGTTTGGGAGCAAACAGCCCAGGTTATGAATAAGTAGAAGCAAGCGTTATACAAAGGGGGGGATGAAGTGGACTCGATGCCTCAGCCAGGAGACTGGAAAGCAATGACGCACATGAGGAGGCAGCAATCGACCAAGAGCGACCGGTTAGGACGCGTGGTTTTGTTGGCGAGCGTGGTTGCTGTGCAGCTCACGCTGGTTCAGGTTTTACGTCCAGCGCAAGATCGGTTATGGCGCCCCTATAGCAGCCGCGAACCGCGGTATTCAGGGCAAATTCATCCAGGTCAATGCCTTCCTCATGAACAGTTAATCGTGAACTTGCAAAAACCTAGCATCTTGAAAAAACTTTATCTTTCAATGATCTAAATTGATCGTGAACATCTGACATGGCCCACTTGTTAAATCAGATGTTATTTTGAAATGGTCAACGTAGACCTTACATTTCACCACATCACAAGAGCCGACACCCGGCGGCATAAATTGACGTGGATCAACCGTGACACTTCGATGTGCTGTATGTTGAAAAATCAAACCCGCTAATCAGTACCGGAGATTCTCCATGTTCTGGTTTCGCCATCGTCAACCAACGTTCATATGCCTCGCCATCGTGCTGTGGTTGTTAGCGTTTGGTGTGGCAGCGACCCAGGGATGTCTGGCACAGCCAAGCCATAATCCGGCTACAACACATATCTCGCTGAACACTGCGCAAGATCACGAGAGCCACGACGCCCATGCCCTGGGCTGCCTTCAGCACTGCGCCGATGCGGCGATAGCTGTAAGTCCTTCGCTCCATCTTCAAACATTTGATCTGTTCAGTTGGACGTTTCTGTTACTGATCCCTGCGTTGCTGATTTTGTTTCCCGCCAATCCCTCCGCTTTTGCCTTTCTTGCATTACGGCGCCCTGTACCGGCCAGACCACCTGCCCGCCTGATTTTCATCCGTTTCAACGATTAATCCGACCTTCTGCGCGCCGATCTTCGGCGCATTGTCTGACTGCGCCAACCTGGTGCGGCCTGGTGTTACCTGAGTTGTCCTCACCCTTTGGAGATTGCCATGCATGCCTCACTGAAAATTATCCTCGCCACCCTGCTGATCAGCAGCCCACTCATCGCCTCGGCAGTCGACGAGCATCACCCTGAGCAAGGGCAGACCGCGCCCGGCCAGACGAGCGAAACAGCTACGCCGATGCCAAACAATGTCATGACCGAGCAAATGCAAAAAATGCAGGCTGCACACGACAAGGCAGCCGCAGCCAAGACCCCTGCCGAGCGACACGCCGCCATGCAGGAAAGCATGAAGACGATGAAGGACAGCATGGCCATGATGCATAAGAACTGTCATGGCATGGGCATGGCCGGCAATAAAGACGGCATGGAGATGGGAATGATGAACATGATGATGAAAATGATGGATCAGCAAACGAGCATGATGAACATGCCGATGAGCAAGTGATGCGCACAAGTCTGTAGACAATGTAGCGACGGTTTACGATAGGTGGTCGCCATGATCGATCTGAACCATTTCACACCGCTGAGCGCTCTGATTGGCGGCCTGTTGATAGGCACTGCCGCTACCCTGTTCGTGCTGTTTAATGGGCGCATCGCCGGCATCAGTGGCATTGTCGGCGGTTTACTGCGCCCGTTGGCTGGTGATGTCGCGTGGCGCATAGCTTTTGTACTGGGGCTGCTCATGGCTCCGCTGCTTTACCGCCTGAATGCACCACTGCCTACGTTGCAGATCGATGCCGGTTATCCGCTATTGATCGTCGCCGGCATATTGGTCGGCATTGGCACACGCTATGGGGCTGGCTGCACCAGCGGTCACGGCGTCTGCGGCCTGTCGCGCTTGTCGCCGCGTTCAGGGGTGGCGACTGCAGTGTTCATGAGTGCCGGGTTTGCCACCGTCTTTGTGGTTCGCCACCTTCTGGGATGGAATTGATCATGGCACTCTTCTTCGCCTGGATTTGCGGGCTCATATTTGGGGTCGGCTTGCTGGTTTCAGGCATGACAAATCCCGCCAAAGTGCTGGGGTTCCTGGATTTGACCGGGGCGTGGGACCCCTCGCTGGCATTCGTCATGGCCGGTGCCATTGCCGTGGCTACCCTGGGCTTTTGGGTGGCAAGAAAGCGAACGCGATCACTGCTTGGCTTGCCGATGAATCTGCCAACAGCTCGACACTTCGACCGACGCCTGATCATCGGCAGCCTGCTATTTGGGGTCGGTTGGGGATTGGCCGGGATTTGCCCGGGCCCCGCTCTGGTGCTGTTGGGCTCGGGCATTTTCAAGGGCGCGGTGTTTGTCGTGGCCATGCTGGCCGGCATGGCGCTATTCGAATGGTTTGAGCGACAAAACCGTCGTGGGTCGTCGGCTCTAATTTCCGTGGGTAAAGCCACCTGAATTTTACCTGGGAGGACGCACTGACCACGGCGAGAGTCAAAATAAAGTTGTTTCCATAAAAGATCGTTCAGACCACTGATCAGTAATATCTGTTTTTTGACGTGCTTCCGATATTCGGTCACAACTTTCGCGCGCCTCCGAGTCCTAACAAGCTGTTCGTCGATGGAATATTGGCGTGCGCCGCGATTTAGACTGATACGGAGTTAAGTTAATGATTTTCAACGTACAAAGTTTTGGCGCTAAAGGCGATGGGGTTACTGACGACACGGCCGCAATACAGAGTGCGATTGATGCCGCGGCTGTCGCTGGCGGTGGCCAGGTGTACATGCCGACCGGGACCTATATCGTTTCCGCAGGCGCGGAACCCTCTGACGGATGCCTGATGCTCAAGAGCAACGTCTACCTGTACGGCGACGGCATGGGCGTCACCAACGTCAAAGTGGCTGACGGTTCGGATACCAAGATCACGGGGGTTATTCGCTCCGCTTATGGCGAAGAAACCCACGACTTTGGTGTCAGCAACCTCACCATTGATGGCAATCGTGACAACACAACGGGCAAGATCGACGGTTGGTTCAACGGCTTCATTCCCGGCGTAGAAGGCTACGACTCCAACGTCACCCTCGACAGTGTCGAAATCAAGGATTGCTCCGGGTACGGTTTCGACCCCCACGAGCAGACCGTCAACATGGTCATCAAGAACAGCGTGTCCCACGGCAATGGCCTGGACGGCTTCGTCGCTGATTTTCTGAGCGACAGTACCTTTGAAAACAACATCGCCTACGACAACGACCGGCACGGTTTCAACGTCGTTACCAGTACCCACGACTTCACCCTGACCAATAACATTGCCTACAACAACGGTGGTAATGGCATCGTGGTGCAGCGCGGCAGCGAGGACATCCCCTCCCCCAGCAACATAACCATCACCGGTGGCGAGGTGTACGGCAACGGCGCCGAAGGGGTGCTGATCAAGATGTCCAGCGAGGTGACTGTCAGCGGCGTCGATATTCACGACAATGCCAGCGCCGGGGTTCGCATCTACGGCAGTAACCACGTTGAAATCATCGACAACACGCTCCATAACAATTCACTGGGCAGCCCCGTAGCGGAAATCATCATCCAGTCCTACGACGACACCCTGGGCGTATCAGGCAAGTACTTCAACGGCAGCGACAACACCCTCCAGGGCAACATCATCAGCGGCAGCAATCTCTCGACCTACGGTGTTGCAGAACGCAATGAAGACGGCACGGATCGCAATGCCATCATCGGCAATACCATCAGTCACACCAGCAAGGGTGCCACGTTGATCTACGGTGAAGGCAGCTACGTCAGCGACACGGTGCCGATGACCACTGTGCAAGGTACGGCTGGCAACGACACCCTTTTGGGCAGCGCCGAAAGCGAGATTTTCTACGGCGGGGCCGGCAACGATACGATCAATGGCGGGGCCGGTGGCGACATTCTGGTGGGCGGTGCGGGCATCGACAAACTCACCGGTGGTACCGGCGCCGATACGTTCCGTTTCGCCGCTCAGTCCGACAGCTACCGCAATGCAAGCGCAAGCTTCGATGACACCGTGACCGACTTCGACGTCACCCAGGACAAGATCGACCTGGCCGGCCTGGGCTTCACCGGCCTGGGTAATGGCCGTGGTGGCACCCTGCAGGTCAGCTACAGCGCCAGCAACGACCGCACCTACATCAAGGACTACGATGCCGACGCCAGCGGCAATCGCTTCGAGTTGATTCTCTCGGGCAACCTTGCCAGCACCCTGACCGCCAGCAACTTCATTTTCAATCGGGTGGTCACCGGCACCAGCGCCAGCGACGCATTGCTGGGCAGCGATTCGGCCGACACTCTGCTCGGCCTCGCAGGAAACGACAATCTCAGTGGCGGCGCGGGCGACGACAAGCTCGACGGCGGCGCCGGGATGGACAGCCTCACCGGTGGCGCCGGGGCGGACACTTTTGTGTTCTCCAATCGCCTG
Source organism: Pseudomonas sp. GM33 (assembly GCF_000282295.1). NCBI lineage: Bacteria > Pseudomonadati > Pseudomonadota > Gammaproteobacteria > Pseudomonadales > Pseudomonadaceae > Pseudomonas > Pseudomonas sp. GM33. The sequence goes on along the minus strand of NZ_AKJO01000033.1, from coordinate 20,920 downwards.
GACAGTTACCGCAACTACAACACCGGCGGAGCCAACCTTAGCGACCTGATCACCGACTTCGATGTCAGCAACGACAAGATCGACCTGTCGGCCATCGGATTTACCGGCCTGGGGGATGGCAAGAACAACACCGTGTACCTTGTGCTCAACAGCACCGGCACCAAGACTTACATCAAGTCCTTGACCGCCGACGCCAATGGCAATCGTTTTGAGGTGACGCTGGCCGGCAACTACCTCGACAAACTGACCAGCGCCAACTTCGTCTTCGCCACGTCGTCACCAACCAACCAGGCGCCGGTGCTGGCCACACCGCTGCCGGATCAGAACGCGACCGAAAGTACAGCGTTCAGTTACGTGGTCCCGGCCACCAGCTTCACCGATCCGGATAACGACAGCCTCAGCTACACCGCCAAGCTGGCCAATGGCAGCGCCCTGCCCGGTTGGCTGACATTCGATGCCGCCACTCGTACGTTCAGTGGCACACCCAGCGACACCGCGTCGGGCACCTACTCCATCCAGGTCACCGCCACCGATGGCAGCAACGCCACCGTCAGCGACAGCTTCACCCTCGCCGTGCAGGACGTACCCGCGGGCCCCACGGTGATCAATGGCACCCCGAACAACGACACGCTCACTGGCACCGCTGCCAACGAGCAACTGCAAGGTGGCGCAGGTAACGACACGCTCAATGGTGGCGCGGGCAACGACATCCTGATCGGAGGCACCGGGGTGGACAAGCTCACCGGCGGCGCGGGTGCCGATGTGTTCCGCTATACCTCGAAACTCGACAGTTACCGAACCAGTTCCACGAGCGTCAGCGACCAAATCCTCGATTTCGACGTGACCGCCGACAAGATCGATGTCTCGGCACTCGGCTACACGGCGCTGGGCAATGGTTTGAACGGTACGCTGCAACTGACCTACAGTGCGTCGACCAACCGTACTTACCTCAAGGATCTCACCGTCGACGCCAACGGCAATCGCTTTGAGTTGTCGATCGCAGGCAATCTGGTGAGCAGTCTGACGGCGAGTCATTTTGTCTTCGCCGACCAGAACACCCCAAGCAATGCGGCGCCAGTGGTGGCCATTCCCCTGCTCGACCAGAACGCCACCGAAAGCACGCCGTTCAATTACACCGTGACCCAGGACAGTTTCACCGATGCCGACCAGGATGCGTTGGTCTATACCGCGACCCTCGCCGACGGAAGCGCTCTGCCCACATGGCTGAGCTTCAATGCCACCAGCCTGACGTTCAGCGGCACGCCGATCAGCACTGCGGCCGGAAACTACAGCGTACTGGTCAAGGCCACCGATCCTTCAGGTGCCTCGGTCAGCGACAGCTTCGCCCTGACGGTGGCTGATGCGCCAGCCAGTACCCTCGCCGGCACCGATAATGCCGATACGCTCAACGGCACGGCAGGTGCTGACCTGATCCTGGGCAAAGGTGGCAATGACACGATCAAGGCTGGCACCGGAGCAGACATCATCGACGGTGGTGCCGGACGCGACTCGCTGTATGGCGGCGATGGGGCGGACACCTTCCGCTACACCAACGCGCTCGACAGTTACCGCGATTACGACGTCGGCGGCATCACTGCCACCGACACGATTTATGACTTCACTGCTGGCGTCGACAAGATCGATGTGTCGGGCCTGGGCTTTCTCGGTCTCGGCGATGGCAGCAATCACACGCTGTACATGACCCTCAACGCGGCCGGCGACAAGACCTACATCAAATCCGCCGACGCGGATGCCAATGGCAACCGTTTTGAAATCGCTCTCAACGGCAACTACCTCAACACCCTCACCGCCAGCGACTTCGTGTTTGGCGAGCGCGCCCAACAGGACATTCTCTACCTGCCCACGCTCGGTCAATCCAATGCGCGCCTGCTGCGCATGACAGAGGATGACGATCAGTCTGGCACCTCGATGCTGGTCAAAGACCTGGACCGCTACACCCCCTATGACGTACGCAGCCAGTTCACCGATGCCGACGGCAACGGCATCGACATCGCGGTGGGAGGTAGCACGGTCAACGGCCTGTCGACCCTGAGCGCCGAAGAGCTCAAGTTGTGCTGGTGGTTGACTGACACCAACCAACCAGGACCTGCACTGTTGCGTGCCGTCGCGTTGCTGGGGGACCAGCTCGCCGAACTGCAATCGGTCGATAACGTCACCATGGGCATTATTTGGGGCCAGGGCGAGGAAGCTGCCCAGGAGATCGCGCGTGCCACGGACAAAACCGCGGCGGCCGCTGCCTACAAGGACGCCACCCTGAAGGTGTTCGATTACCTGCATGCCCAGTTCGGCAATTTCAACGTGTACATCATGGAAACCGGCCACTATCAGGAGGATGCGGCACGTGCCCGGGGCTATTCCGAAGAAAAGATAGCCTCCATCGTCGAGGGCGTAGGCTATGTTCGCGCCGTCCAGGAAGCCATCGCCACCGAACGCGCCGACGTCAAGCTGGCGGTGGACTACACCGACCTGCCCTTGCGCTACGAAGTCGATTCGCTGGTGTATCCCGATGACGTCTGGCACCTGCACGAGGAATCGGCGGAAATCGTCGGCCAGCGCCTGGCCGACTACATCGCCACAGACCTTGGCTTTCAAGGCAACCCGGACGACAACAATAGTGTTCAGGACATTTTCGACAACGCTCAGAACCAGGGCGGCATGATCTCCGGCACTGACCAGGCCGATACCCTGGTGGGCAGTTCGGGCAATGACACACTGGATGGCGACTTGGGCGCCGACTCCATGACCGGTGGCGATGGCAACGACATCTATCTGGTCGACAACGCGTCCGACAGCGTGGTGGAAACCAACCCCTCGGCCTCGCAGATCGATACGGTGCAGGCCTCAGTCAGCTGGACCCTGGGCGCCAATCTCGAGAACCTCGTGCTCACCGGTGTCTCGGATATCGACGGCAGCGGTAACGCGCTGCGCAACTTCATCACCGGCAATGCCGCCGCCAACGTGCTCAATGGTGGCGCAGAGGCCGACAGCATGAGTGGTGGTGATGGCAACGACACTTACTATGTCGACAACGCCAACGACAGCGTGATCGAGACCCAGGGCAACGTGTTGCCTGGAGGGATCGACAGTGTGCGCAGCAGTCTGGGGACCTATACCCTGGGCACGAATGTCGAGAATCTGTACATCGAGAGTCCGGGCGCCGCCAATGGCACGGGCAACGCGTTGGACAACACGCTGTTCGCCGCAGCCGGTAACAATGTGCTGGACGGGCGCGAGGGAAATGACACCGTGTCTTTTGAACGCGCTCTGTCCGGTGTCACCGCCAACCTCTCGACCTCAGTGCAACAAAACACCGGGGGATCGGGGCTCGACACCTTGAAATTCTTCGAAAACCTGACGGGAAGTGCCTACGCAGACAGTCTGTCGGGCAACAGCGCCGCGAACGTCCTGAACGGTGGTGCGGACAATGACACGCTCGTGGGCGGTTCCGGCGATGATCGGTTGATCGGCGGTGCAGGCACCGACAATCTCACCGGTGGCACTGGCGCGGATACCTACGCATTTGGTGCGCTGTCGGACATGGGCGTCGGTGCTTCGCGTGATGTGCTCAACGGTTTCAAGAGCATCGAAGGCGATCATCTGGACTTCTCCGGCCTGGACGCCAACCCGTTGACCGGCACTGTCGATGCCTTCACCTTCATCGGCAGCAACGCTTTCGACCCTGCCAACGCCACCGGCCAAGTGCGCTTTGCCGAAGGCATTCTCTACGGCAGTGTCGACGCCGACGCCACCCCCGAGTTCGAATTCGCACTGCTGGGCGTCAAGGAGTTACACGCCAGCGATTTCACCGCCTGAGTCCAGGCCATAATTGGTAATAGCAAGCCTGCCCGCTCCTAACGTTTAAGGATTCTGTAGGAGCGAGCCTTGCTCGCGATGGACTCAAGAGCGCCGCGTTTAGTCAGTAAACACGCGGCATCGTTAACGACCATCGCGAGCAAGCTCGCTCCTACAGTGGAGCATTCTCGCTTTACTGAACAGCATTACGCTCCTACCGGAATGTGTGGCGTACTAAAAGACGAGGATAGCCGCTCATTCCTCTTTGAAGGCTGCGAGCAAGCGTTCGCGCAAAGGTTTCATCAGGTAGTTCATCAAGGTACGCTCGCCCGTGACCACCGTGACATCGGCAAGCATGCCCGGCCGCACCGGCAGGCCGGCGGCCTGTAGCGACACAACGGTATCTGCGGGAATTTCGACCTTGGCGGAAAAATATGGCTGGTGAGTCTGCTCATCGATCAACTGGTCCGCCGACACCGTAGTCACCGTCCCGGTGACAGTCGGGGTATCCACCCGTTGCAGCGCCGTGAAGTGCACGTGTACCGGCAACCCCGGACGCAACTTGTTGGCCATCAACGGCTCGAAACGCGCGGTGATCGCCATCGGCGCATCCAACGGCACCACCTGCATCAGGATTTGTCCCGCCTGGGCAACGCCGCCAATCGTATGAATGTTCACGTCCATGACCTGTCCGGACACCGGCGCGCGGATCGTACCGTTTTCGACTTCAAACTCAAAGGCACTGATCTGATCGGCAAAAGCTGACGCCTCGGCGGAGACTTCACTGAGCTGGATTTCGGCATCACGGCGAAATTCCTGCTGCGCCTGCAAGGCCTTGACCCGACCTTCATTGATCGACTGGCGAGTCCTGCCGGCATCACCTATCACGGAGGCAATCTGCCCGGCCAATTGGGCGGCGTTGCGCTCGGCCTCGAAGAGCTTGTTGCGCGGGACATAGCCCTCATGTGCCAAAACACGCAGGCCTTCCAGCTCCTGCTGCTGGAAGCGCATCTGCGTTTCGTAGTTGCGCTTGACGCCTGCATATCCGATCAGTTGCTGCTGCAATGCGGCGGTTTCGTGTTCGATGATCTGCAAGCGACTGGCCAATTCTGCACGCCGGGTCGCAAATAACTGGCTCTGCAAGGCCATGGCTGCCTTGAGCCGCGGCTCTTCAGCGTGTTCCAGCAAGTCAGGGGGCCATTGGATCTCGGCGGTGCCCAGGCGCTCGGCAATCAAGCGAGCCTCGACGCTGCGATCATTAAGCAATTTGCCCCGGGTCACGTCCAGTTGTGACTGCGCTTGCACCGTGTTGAGTTGCACCAGCAACTGGCCTTGGGTGACGCGGTCGCCATCACTGACCAGCAGTTTTTCCACCACGCCACCGACCAACGACTGCACCGCTTTGCGTTCGCCCGCCACTACCACGGTGCCACTGCCCACGACACCCTGATCGAGCGGCGCCAGGCAGGCCCAGAGCAGGAAGCCACCCAGTGCCAGGGCCAGGAAGCCCACGCCATATCTTGCCGCGCTGCCCGCGTCGGTATTGGCACCTGGCAGCGTGGGTTTATCACGTACGCTCGGTCGTTGTTCGCTGTACATCTGTGTGCCTGGGGTCAGATCATGCATCTTCGCCAGCCTCCTTGATCGCTACCGGTCTCGGCCCCGCAAGCAATGCCTTGAGCACCCGGTCCCGTGGACCGAATGCTTGTTGGGTGCCGTCCTTGAGCACGAGGATGTGGTCAACCACCGCCAGTACACTAGGCCGATGTGTAATCAGCACCACGGTGCTACCAGCAGTCTTGAGCGCACCGATCGCCTGGACCAGCGCTAGCTCTCCGGCTTCATCCAGATTGGAGTTCGGCTCATCGAGCACGATCAGCGAAGGGAGCCCATAGAGTGCACGGGCCAGGCCGAGGCGCTGTTTCTGCCCCCCGGACAATCCCAGCCCGCCGGGGCCCAACGGCGTGTCGTAACCTTTGGGGAGCCTCAGGATGATCTCGTGTATGCCAGCATGACGCCCCGCCACGATGATCTTGTGAGCGTCCTGCTCACCGAAGCGGGCAATATTGTCGGCCACCGTGCCGTCGAACAGCTCTATGTCCTGCGGCAAGTAGCCCAGGTGCGGGCCCAAGGCGTCGTGAGACCATTGGCTGATCTCGGCGTCATCGAGGCGCACCGACCCGCCCATGGCTGGCCAGACCCCGACCAGCGCCCTGGCCAGCGTTGACTTTCCACTGGCGCTGGGCCCGACAACGCCGAGCACGTCACCTTTGACCAAATTGAAATTGATCCCCCGCAGGATCGGTTGCGAGGCACCGGGCGGGCCGACATACAACTGCTCCACATGCACCGCGCCGGTGGGCGGCGGCAACGGCATGCGCAGGCGCTCGCCTGGATGCCGGACAAGGAGTTGGCTGAGGCGCTGGTAACTCTGGCGGCCGGAGTTGAATTGCTTCCACGAGCCGATGGCGATTTCCACGGGGGCCAGGGCGCGCCCCAATAGCAGCGACATGGCGATCATCATGCCCGCCGACAATTGGCCTTCGAGCACCAACAGCGCGCCGAGCCCCAGGGCCAGCGATTGCCCGCAAATGCGTACGAAACGAGTCATCGACGTGATACGCGCGCTACGGTCACTGGCATGGGCCTGGGCCGCTACGATGCGCTGCTGCAGCAGGCTCCAGCGCTGACGCAATGGCCCGAGCATGCCCAGGGCCTGGATGACTTCGGCATTGTGGAACGTGCTGTTGAGATAAATCGACGACTGCACACCCAGTCGATTGGCTTCGTCCAGGCGTGTTCGAGTCGCCCATTCCCCCCACAGAGCCAGGCCGACCAGTATCAGGGCCAGAACCAGCGTCAGCACGCCAAACCATGGGTGAAAGATGAACGCTATCAGCAAAAAGATCGGCAACCATGGCGCATCGAGCAAGGCAATCAGGCCCTGGCCGGTGATCAACTGCCGCAGTGTCGCCAGATCGGTGAGCACCTGGGCCGGGTTGGCATCGTGCTCGCGAAGGCTGCGGGCGAAAGCGGCGTCGAAAAGCCGCTCGCCCAAGGCTTCGTCGAGCCCCGCGCTCATGCGAATCATCACCGCGCCACGCACCCACTCGATCAAGGCGCTGAACATGAACAACCCCAGCGCAATCAAAGTAAGCATGAACAAAGTGGTTTCGTTACGACTGGTAAGGACCCGGTCGTACACCTGCATCATGTAGAGCGACGGCACCAGCACCAACAGGTTAATCACGCCACTGAACAGTGCCAACGACCAAAACACCCGGCGGTAGCTTAATAACGCGGCGTCAATGTCATGACGCGGATCGAGAAAAAAACCCATAGAAAGTTGCTCGCTTAAGAAAGAGTCGGTCCAGGACGCAATCCATCGCGAGCGTTTGCCCAAGGGGAGAAACACTAAATGCAGTCTGACGTGCCGCTATCAGAGACGGTCCTCGTCGCTACAGGCGCCAATAACTGACAACGCGGCCTCGGGTTAGTGCCAGTTATGCAGATCGGGCTTTCAAGTGGGTGACGGGCGGGTATGTTGCACAACGGCAAGTTGGCATTGCGCGCCGCCATGGCAAGGGTAACCGGGCTGCCAGGCAATGCCTTCCCGCGCCAGGGCAATACAGTTCTTCGCGGGTCGCGGACAAAACGTGCAAGCTCACACTCTAAAGCGCGCTACCGTCTCGTTCAGTGCTCCTGCCATCTGCGCCAACTCCAAACTTGCTACCTGGGTTTGCTGGCCCCCCACTGAGACCTGGTCGGACACGTTACGAATTCCTACTAGATTTCGATCTACCTCACGCGCCACCAGGGCCTGCTCCTCTGTGGCACTGGCGATCAGCAGGTTGCGCTCATTGATCTGCGAGATCGAACGGGCAATTTCTTCCAGTGCCTCGCCGGAGCGTTGCGCGACTTCGAGGGTCGACTGCACCAGGTGACGGCTGCTTTGCATGGCGTTAACAGCCTGCACGGTATCGAGCCGAATATTGCCGATCATCTGTTCGATTTCCTGAGTCGACAGCTGAGTGCGATGGGCCAGTGCTCGCACCTCATCGGCGACCACCGCGAATCCACGACCAGCATCTCCGGCGCGAGCTGCTTCAATCGCCGCGTTGAGGGCCAACAAATTGGTTTGCTCTGCGATGCTGCGAATCACGTCAAGCACCGAGCTGATCTCTTGCACGCCCTTGGCCAATTGCTGGATACGCTCTGAGGTATCGGTCATGCCGTCCGCCAGCGCTCCTATCGAGGAAACTGTTTCTTGAACTTGCTCACGGCCGCGTTGCGCGGATTGCTCAGACACCCGCGACGCCTCGCTTGTGCTGACTGCATTGCGTGCGACCTCGTCGACGGCCGCCGTCATCTGATTGACCGCTGCCGCAGCCTGCGCAATCTCCAGACCCTGCTGCTGCAAGCTGCTGCTGGTCTGGCTACTGACCGCGCTCAGCTCTTCGGACGAACTGGACACCCGTTCGACCGCCGCCGCGATGTGCTTCACCATCGCATTCAAGCTTTGCTGCATCTGGTGCATGTTCATCATTACGCTATCGTCAGCACTCGCATTCAAGGGCACTTGAATCGTCAGATCGCCTTGGGCGATTTGACTCAAGACCTGCGCAGCAACTATGGGCTCTCCACCCAAAGGTCGAGTGACACTACGCGTCACGATGACTGCAACGACGATTACTGAGAGCAGACAGAACACAAGCAAACCCAACATGTTCAGTCGCGCATCGTTGTACAGTGCCTGTGCCGACTTTTCGCGATCGGCAAAGATCTGCCCTTGCAGCACCATCAAGGAATCAAGGCTTTTGTAAACCTGCTGTTCTGCGGGGACGACGTGCTGCTTCAGCTGCGCCATCGCGGCATCAAATGCGCCTTGCCTGATCAACACCTGCACTTGGGTAAACGCAGAGACGTAGGCTTCCCGGTTCTGTTTCAGGGCAGCATAGGCGGCCTTGCCATCCGCTGAATCGAGCAACGGCTCCAGGGTTTCAAGTGCCTGGCTGATGCGTTTTTTAGTGGCATCGATGGCCTGTTGCGCTTGCTGAATGTCCTTGTCGATCAGCAAATCCCTGGTGTTCCTGGCGTTGTCCCGTACACCTGTGGCAATGACCAGGATCGGGTCAATTTTCGGCCAGTCCTGTTTGACGATCACCATTGCCTGTTCCTTGAGCGTTGCCAGATCGTGCAGCGCGTAGAACGTCAGACCGATCAATACCAACGGCGCAATTGCAAATCCAATAGCAATACGTCGTGCCGTGCTTAACTTGGCCATATCAAATGCTCCCTGATTAATACCCGCCCGACGGGCAGCACATTGGAATACTGCATGTGCCTATGCGCCCTGCATCCACCTTGCCTTGGTCGTTTCAGTGTCCACGGATATAGTGTTCCAGTTGCCGGATCAGGTCGGCCTGCTCGACGATGGCCTCTTTCACCAGATCACCAATCGACAGGAGGCCAATCAGTTGATCACCTTCCACCACCGGTAAATGACGCAGATGACTGTCGGTCATAACCATCATGCAACGCTCGATGCTCTGTTGACTGTCTGCCGTAACGACGGGCGCGCTCATGATGACCCGGACTGGAGTACCGACCGAAGATCGCCCCTGTAGGACGACCTTGCGCGCATAATCACGCTCGCTGATAACGCCAACCACCTGCCCATCCTCTATCACGGGTAGAGCACCTACATTCTTTTCAGCCATCATCTTCAGCGCTTCATACACCATCTGATCTGGCGCGATGCTATGTACCTGCTGGTTTTGCGTGACCTTCAGTTTCAGCAATTGTGCGGCTGTTTTCATGAACGGCTCCGAAGATAATTACGGATAAAAAACGCAAAAAAAACGCCTGAAACCCTTCGGTTCCAGGCGCCTTTGCCTGTTCTTTTGCAGTGTTAAAGCCTGAGATTCCTGTCTGAGGTACCAACCATATTCATGACCTGTTCAGTACATCGATCATCGTTGACCGAGGAGGAGTCCAGAGGAATATGCAGTAGGTAACCTGATGCAGGTCTTGCAGCCTTTGTGCCAGCCGGCAGCACAGACACTTCATCCTATGCGCAAGTGCAGGCTCCCGAGCTATAGGTGGTTATCACGGTAACCGCGATCCAGGCGAGTTTCTGTGGCTTGAGCAGGCATCCCGAGAAAGCGGATTGCCAAGGTCAGCAAATCGATGAGCTGGGCTAAAGGAGGCGAAAGCCCACCGCGTCGCTTCCGACTGGTGCACTTTGTTAAGCGCAGCGCTTTACAACAGTGCATGTCCTGCTGACTCCACAATGCTAGTGCTCATGAGTTCAAAGTCAGGACGGAGGCAGAGGACTGGTTTATCGCCAACTGGATGTACCCACGGTGGGTGCCTGGCAGCCTGCTACACCTGCAATTAGTTTCACCCCTTTGCCGGCGGCCGCCATGTGCAAGTGGAAAAGGCACTGCAACGACATCGCAGGCCACCACCTCAATGCTCTTTGACTTTCCTGATACGCAGCACAATCAACGCAAGAATACCGATCGCGAGCGGTGCCATGACCAGCATGGCCTCTCGCGGGGACACCTCAACGCCAAGCAGGTGCACCCCTGAGTAACCCAGCTTGAGCAAACTGAGCAGGTAGTAGGTAATGGCAATAATCGACAGCCCCTCCACTGCGCGCTGGATCTTGATCTGGGCATCGGCGCGAGCATTCAGGCTTTTCAGGATTTCCGAGTTCTGTTCCTCCATTTCGACCTGGACTCGTGCTTGTAACAGATCGCCCAGGTTGGCCACGCTTTCGGCCAGGTGCTCCAGGCGCTGTTCGGTGGCGGTGCAGTACCTGACGGTAGGTTTGAAGCGGCGTTCGATAAATACGCCCAGGCGTTGGCAATCACCTACGTGACTTTCCCGCAGCTCACCCAGACGTTCGAACACCAATTGCGCATAGGCTTGCGTGGCACTGAAACGGTGCCGGGTTTTCGCCGCGCTGCTCACCACTTGCGCAGAAAGGTTGGAAATATCCGCAAGCAGGGCTTTTGCATTACTGCCGTCCGGGTCGGCGTTGCGTTCGGAAAGGGTGACCAGGGTCTTGTCGAAAGCATCGAGCTGCGCGCTCAAGTCCTTGGCCATGGTCAAGGATAGCGAGGCCATCATCCTGTAGGTCTCGATTTCCAGCAGGCGACGTATCATCCGGCCTTGCCGGTAGGCATTCAGGCGCCGGTTGACGAACAGCATGTGGTTGTTGCCCTCCTCGCTCAAGCGAAAATCACTCCAGACCATGGCATCGCCACCGCCCACGCACGAACCGCTCGGATCCTTGAAGCCGTACCGGGACAGATCCAGGCCGGTTTCACCACGCACGACAATCTGCACCGAGTTGATCAGGGCCGGCAAATGCACTTCAACCTTTGACGCCAGCACCTCCGGCAGCGTTGTCCAGGACAAGTCATCACAAGATGAAGTGACCACCAGCGTCAGGGTGAAAAACTCGGCATGGCGCTCCCATTTCAGTGCATGGCCATCGAGTTGGGTAATGCCTTGGGCGGCATTCAGGTCGAGGGTGCCAAGGCAGCATTGTTCAAGGAATGCATTGCACGCCTGATCGCTGCCGAGGAAGGCCAGATGAAACACATGGGCCGGCTCATCGAAATACAGTGACGGGCGCGCGTGCAGTTCGTTGTGCAGGCTTTGTCGTAACGGGTGCATGTTGTATGGCCATATTGGAGTTGTTTTTGCCGCTTGCGATGAATGCCCACCCGAGCCAGGTGCCGAATCTTTCGGGGCATTATCGATTGCTGTTGTTGGTGGGACAGTTTGGCGAACTCATGAGTCACGGCCAGGTGACAAACCCTGGATCAACAGTAGCGAACCAGGGACAGACACCGTCCGAAGCGTGTTTGTCGACCTGCCATCGCTGCAGCCGGCAAACGAAACCATCGTCCGGGTTTCATCTACCCTGGGCGAGAAAGTCGCGCCAGATCTGGTGGCCGACATCGTCATATCGCTTGACCAGCTCGCGGAAGGAACGACGGTGCGCGGAGTCCACCAAAGGCTCAGGAAGCATCGGATCGAACACGATCTGGCGCATGGCCTGGTCCCCCAGCACATACGACTCACGGGCAGCGTCCTCAATCGGCATGCCGGCCAAGCGCGCCATCGACGCCTGCAGTGTGCGTTGACCGTCGCTGTAGGTTTTCTGCAACTCACTGGCGTCCCACAGCAAACGGGCCCGGGCGTCTCGCTGCGGATCGAACTGCTGCGCCTGGAACACCGCCGTCGAGTTCTCCACGCCCAGTGACAGCAGGCGTTCGCGTGTGTGCGCCACTCCACCGAGCAGGTTATCAGGACGGATGAACAATCCGTCATCCAGTTCGCGCAAGCCCACCAATCCGAATGCGCGCTCTCGGGCACGCAATGCTTTGCGATCGCTGCGGCCCAGGGCCGCCGTAAGCGCCACCACCCAGCTGCCATCCCACTCACGCAGACGCGTTTCGGCCTGACGCCAGGCGCCTATCTCTTCGCCCAACGCTCTGCCGGCCTGGCCAAGACGGTAGGCGCCGCGCACGACAGTTTCGATCAGTTCGGCGCTCTGCAACCGGGCAAGGGCAACGCGTGTGTTGTTCGCAGACAGACCGAACAAAGCGCAGGCGCGCACGGCGCTGGTGACATCCAGCTCACCACCTTCGACAACCAGGAGCAATTTGAGGATCAACTGACGCGGCGTTGGCGTCGGGTTTTCGAGCTCGTCTGAAGCGGGTTCCAACAAGAAACAGTCCTCCCTTCCCGGCACGATTCGGCACGCACCTGATGAATGATCGTAAATTACAGTGATTGACATAAAAAATACATTGCGTGTAATTTTCTCCGAACCTATCACGGAGAAACCCGCTCATGTCTGCCGCAACCCAGCCAAAGATCGACACCCCGTTTTCAACCCACGAAGTTTTCAATCAGCCGCAGCCATTGCCAGCTTACAACGCCTGGGACAGTGATGTCCCATTGCGCGAGGCGGTGCGAGCGAACGGCGGCGACTGGGCACAGGCACAGTTATCGGCCCATGGCGCCATGAGTGGCGGCGAGCAAATGGAGCTGGGCGAGCTGGCCAATCGCAACAAGCCCGTGCTTCACGCCTTCGATCGCTATGGCCGGCGCATTGACGAAGTGCAGTTCCATCCCGCCTATCACCAGCTGATGCTCAACGCGATGCGCGGCGAGGTACACAGTTTTTCGTGGAACCACTCGGGGCAACCCGGAGCCCATGTGGTGCGCGCTGCCTTGTTGTATCTCAATGGCCAGGCAGATGCAGGCACCTGCTGCCCGTTGACCATGACCCACGCCGCCATTCCGGCGCTGTTGAACACCCCTGAGCTGGCAAAAATCTGGATACCCAAACTGACCGCCCGGGACTACGATCCACGTCCGCTACCCGTCGAGCAAAAACGCGCCTGCACCATAGGCATGGGCATGACCGAAAAACAGGGTGGCTCGGATGTACGCAGCAATACCACCCAGGCCCACCCTCAGGCCGATGGCAGCTTCAAACTGATCGGTCACAAGTTCTTCTTCTCTGCCCCCATGTGCGATGCGCACCTGGTACTTGCCCAGCTCGATGGGCGCGTGAGCTGTTTTCTGATGCCGCGAATCCTGCCTGATGGCTCGCTCAATGCCGTGCGCATCCAGCGTCTGAAAGACAAGTTGGGCGACTGGAGCAATGCCTCCTCTGAAGTGGAGTTCCAGGGCGCAACGGCCTATCTGGTCGGTGCTGAAGGTCGCGGGGTGGCGACCATTCTGGAGATGGTCGCTCTGACCCGTCTGGACTGCGTGATCGCCTCTTCGGCATTGATGCGCCAGGCCCTGGTGCAAGCACTTAACCACGTCAGCCAACGACATGCCTTCGGCCATGTGCTGATCGAACAACCGCTGATGCGTAACGTGCTGGCCGATCTGGCGCTGGAGAGTGAGGCCGCCGTGGCCTTCACGATGCGCATCGCCCGCGCCGTGGATGCCTCGCCGAACGATCCGCAGGAAGCGGCCTTCGCTCGTATCGCCACGGCCATCGGCAAGTACTGGATTTGCAAACGCACCCCGGCGTTCGTCAACGAGGCCCAGGAATGTCTGGGCGGGATTGGCTTTGTCGAAGAAAACATCCTGCCGCGCCTGTACCGCCAGGCACCTTTGAATTCCATCTGGGAAGGCAGCGGTAACGTGCAGTGCCTGGATGTGCTGCGCTCGTTGCACAAAGACCCGGCGATAAGTGAAGCCTTGTTTGCCGAACTGCAGAGCGCCGCAGGCCTGCACCCGCTGTACGACAGCCACCTGCAGTGGCTGCACAACGCATTCCAGGACATTGGCAACCTCGAGGCCCGCAGCCGTCTGGTGGTGGAGCGTACCGCGCTGGCAATCCAGGCCGGGCTGCTGCTCAAGTCAGGCAACAACGAGATTGCCGACATCTTCTGCCGGGCACGCCTGGGCAGCGAGTGTGGATTCGCCTTTGGCAGCCTTGATTCCAATGCACCGCTGAGTACCTTGATCGAGCGCGCCATGCCCCGTCTCTGAGCTAGCCATAACAATAAAAAAGGAGAACGCCATGAGTGTACATTTAGGGCGGTTGCTGGCACAGCGCGCCGACTTGACGCCAGACCGAGAAGCGCTGGTTTCACCCACGGGAAGATGGACCTTCACCCAGTTCGACGCACGCTGTAATCGCCTGGCCAATTACATGCTTGCACAGGGCGTGGCCGAAGGCGATCGCGTAGCGGTCTATTCAAAGAACAGCGAATTTCTCGCCTGCGCGCTGTTTGCCGTAGCGAAGGCCGGCGCCACGTTGGTGGTACTCAACTGGCGTCTTCAGGCGCCCGAGCTGAGCTACATCCTGGCCGACAGCGAACCGGCAGCACTGCTGTTCGAGGACGCGTTCGCACCCACCGTCCGGCAATTGGTAGCTGACCGACCAGGTCTGATCCTGATCAACAAAGGTACCGAACAAGCGCCAGGCGCCTACGAGCGCATCACTGCCGATACCGGCCTGGACGCGCCGCTGTTGCTGGGCCGCGGCGGCGATGCCCCTGCGGTGATCATGTACACCTCGGGCACTACCGGAAAACCCAAGGGCGCTCTGCTCTCCCACGCTGCTTTGATCTGGACCGCGCAAAGCAACAGCGCCACGCTGGAGTGGAATCAGGACCACCGTTTTCTGTTGATCGCCCCGATGTTCCATATCGGCGGTCTTTCACCCATGCTGACCAACGTGTTCAAAGGTTGCACCACGGTGCTGCTGCCTGACTTCGACCCGACACAGGTCTGGGAGGTGATCGCCCGCGAGCGCATCACCAGCTTGATGACGGTGCCGGTGATGCTTCAGGCATTGTTGGCCCTGGCAAAAAAACAGGAAGTCGATAGCAGCAGCCTGGTTTCCGTGACCTGCGGCGCCTCGGCAGTTCCCCTCAGGCTGATCGAAGACTGTCTGGCCATCGGCGTGAAAGTGCAGCAGGTGTACGGCATTACCGAGTTTTGTGGCGCGGTGACCTTTTGGACCCACGAAATGGGCCTCGCCCATGCCCACTCCCACGGCAAGGTGCTGATGTTTGGTGAGGTCAGAATCGTCGATCCGTCCAGCCTGGAGCCACTGGCCCCCGGCCTGGACGGCGAAGTCTGGTGTCGTGGGCCGATGATGTTTTCCGGCTACTGGCGTAATCCGCAAGCCACCCAGGCAGCTATTCAAAAAGGTTGGTACAGAACCGGTGACATCGGTCGCATTGACGAGCATGGATTTCTCCACGTTGTGGATCGCCTGAAGGACATGATCATCAGCGGTGGCGAGAACATCTACCCGGCAGAATTGGAGGCGGTGATTGCCTCGTTGCCAGGTGTCGCCGAGGTCGCCGTCATCGGCCAGCCTGATGAGCGATGGGGCGAGGTGCCGGTTGCCTTCGTCGTGGCCGCGTCGCCAGGAGCTACCAGTGAGGCCGCGATCATCGAGGCCTGCCGCCTGCGTCTGGCTGGTTTCAAGTGCGTGAAGTCGGTGCAGATGATTGACACCTTGCCCCGCAGTTCGGTGGGCAAGGTTCTGAAGCGGCAGCTGTTTGCATGAGCCCGAGCAAGTGCCGCTGAACATCAGCGGCACTTGCGCACGCGGCAATCACGTTGGCGACGCTTGGCTTAACGATCAGCGAAAACGTTCAGCGAGCCGCTTGTGCGATATCCCCGCAAAAAAGATCGACGCTGCCATCCTCAGGTGTCGTGCGCACGACAACGGAATATTGACCGGACAACAGATCCGACACAGAAATCGGAGCAACTCGCTCAAACCTCCAACCTGTCTGAGCAGTACGCTGAGTGGTAATCCTGTCGTTCATCTCGTAAGCAACCGGGCCTGGCTGGTGGCAGTTGCCTCTGTTGACGAACGTGTAAATGCGCAACGGCATGGTGGTTCCTGTCGGGACGCCAGAGATATAGAAGTTGAAATTACTTTCGTTGTCCACGTCGGTCAGCGTCGTATTGGCGATCTGGCCGGTATTCTGCTCGGTGGCTTTCAGGGGAAGCGTCACCGACTGGGTGGATGAACGGGTACAGCCCGAGAGACTTACTGTGACCAGTAGCGCTGTCAGTGGGAGGGTGTAATTCATTGACAACCTCGATCGGTTGAAGAAGTGCTGGGTGGAATATTGTGTATAGCTGATTAGCTCATGTTGCACTCCTCCGGAATGTACTTCTCAGACATGCCCCATCCCGTGCCGCTCCTGCATTGAGCAATGTCTCGATCCGAGTGCAGAAACAACAATTATTCCCAAACCCACTACACTGGTTTGCGAACTGACTGCTGTAGTCATCGCCAGAGTGAGCAGCCATGTAACCGCCAATGATTAATCCATCCACCGTAGGTGAACTTCATGAACCTCATGATCCTGGCGCAGCGTACCTGGAACTCCGCAGTCACTACGACCCGCCTTTGCTCGCACGTTGAACGCCACCATGGCGCGCCCCTCGTCGTACTCGGGCTGAGCCTGATCGCGTCGACGGCGGTGTTCGCGGCTGACCCTTTGGCATCCTGGAATGACGGGCCGGCCAAGCAAGCCATCGTGGAATTCGTCAAGGCGACCACCCAGCAAGGGGGTAGCCAGTTCGTTTCGCCAGCCGAACGCATCGCGACCTTCGACCAGGACGGCACGTTATGGGTCGAACATCCTGCGTATAGCCAACTGTTTTATTGCCTGAGCCGCGTTCCTGAGGTGGTCAAGGCAAAACCGGAGTTGGCCAGCGCCGAACCCTTCAAGACGGTACTGTCGGGCGACCGCGCCGCCATGGCAAAACTGACCCTCGATGACTACCTGAAAATCGCCATGGTGACCCTCAGCGGCATGCCTACGGATGAGTTCAAGCAGCAAGTTCGTGCATGGCTGGCCGAAGCCCGCGACCCTCGCTGGAAGCGTCCTTTCACCGAACTGACGTATCAGCCGATGAAAGAAGTCATGCAGTACCTGCGTGACAATGGCTACAAGACCTACATTGTCACCGGGGGTGGTCAGGACTTCGTTCGCGCCTATTCCGAGGAGATCTATGGCGTGCCTGCGGAACAGGTCGTCGGGAGTGCTGGCGCAACCGAGTATGTCTACGACAAGAGCGGTAAACCGCAGTTGATCAAGCAACCCAAAGTAGTGCTCAACGACAACGATGCCGGCAAGCCAGAGAACATTTATCTGATGACGGGCCGTCAGCCAAACGCGGCCTTCGGCAACTCCACCGGTGACAAGCAGATGCTGGAGTACACCAAGGCCGGCCAAGGCGCGCGACTGGTGATGCTGGTGCTGCATGACGATGCCGAGCGCGAATATGCCTATGGCCCGGCTCAAGCATTGCCCGAGACCAAGGTAGGCACCTTTACCCAACCCCTTTATGACCAGGCAAAGCGAGATGGCTGGACGGTCATCAGCATGAAAAAGGATTGGAAGAAGGTGTTTGCGTTCGAGTGAAACACCGCAGCAAGTGAATGTAACGCATGAGCAAATACCCCGCTGAGCAGTAAAAGCCGCACTAGACTCCTTCGTGCGTCTTGCTCCTTACAGGGGCATGCAACAACAGCAGTCGTGATCTGTATGCAGTACCTGGGCTAATTACTCGGTGGTCAACGCACGTGGGTCAATGCAGTTGTGCACTCATCACCGGCCAACATTATGAAACAACGAGGTTGCTGGCATGGATAAGCTATCGGATCGTTTCAAGTTGTCTGTCGTGTTTGCTGCACTGTTGTCATTGAACGGGCTTGCCCACGCCGCTCAAACAGAAAAAACCAATATCCTGTTCATCGTTTCCGATGACACTGGCTACGGCGATCTGGGGCCGTACGGAGGCGGGATCGGGCGCGGCATGCCCACGCCCAAGATCGATGAGTTGGCGGCAGAAGGTGTCACTTTCTACTCCTTCTATGCACAGCCGAGCTGTACGCCTGGCCGGGCGGCCATGCAAACCGGGCGTATCCCCAATCGCAGCGGCATGACCACCGTGGCGTTTCAAGGCCAGGGCGGTGGTTTGCCAGCTGCCGAATGGACGCTGGCATCCGTGTTGAAGACCGGCGGCTATGACACCTACTTCACCGGCAAATGGCATTTGGGCGAAGCCGACTATGCGCTGCCCAATGCCCAGGGTTATGACGTGATGAAGTACGTCGGCCTGTATCACCTCAATGCCTATACCTACGCGGACCCAACGTGGTTCCCCGACATGGATCCGGAAACCCGCGAGATGTTCCAGAAGGTGACCAAAGGCGCGTTGTCCGGCAAGGCCGGCGAAAAACCGGTTGAAGAGTTCAAGGTCAATGGCCAGTACGTGGACACGCCCGTCGTGGATGGTAAACCTGGCGTGGTCGGCATTCCGTTCTTTGATAACTATGTCGAAAAAGCTGCCCTCGAGTTTCTCGACACGGCAGCCAAATCCGACAAGCCGTTTTTCATCAACGTCAACTTCATGAAAGTCCACCAGCCGAACATGCCGGCTCCGGAGTTCATTCATAAGTCCATGTCCAAATCCAAATACGCCGACTCCATCGTCGAACTCGATACCCACATCGGCCGCATCATGGACAAGCTCAAGGCGCTGGGCCTGGATAAGAACACCTTGGTGGTTTACACCACAGACAACGGGGCCTGGCAGGACGTTTATCCGGACGCCGGTTATACCCCGTTCCGTGGCACCAAGGGCACAGTGCGTGAGGGCGGTAACCGGGTGCCGGCCATTGCCGTCTGGCCAGACAAGATCAAGCCGGACACGAAAAACCACGAGATTCTCGGTGGCCTGGATTTGATGGCGACGTTCGCCGCCGTGGCTGGCGTGAAGCTGCCCGAGAAAGACCGTGAAGGTCAGCCGATCATCTTCGACAGCTACGACATGACGCCAGTACTCACCGGTAGCGCCCCTTCTCCGCGCAAGGAGTGGTTCTACTTTACCGAGAATGAATTGTCCCCGGGTGCGGCCCGTGTAGGGAACTATAAAGCGGTATTCAACCTGCGCGGCGACGATGGCGCCCAAACGGGCGGTCTCGCCGTGGACTCGAACCTGGGTTGGAAAGGCGCACAAAAATACGTGGCCACCGTGCCGCAGGTCTTTGACTTGTGGCAAGACCCGCAAGAGCGCTATGACCTCTTCATGAACAACTTTACCGAGCGTACCTGGACCATGGTGCCGATCTCGGCAGCGATCATGAAACTGATGAAAACGTACATTGATTACCCGCCTCGCAAGATGCAAAGCATGACCTATGACGGACCGATGGAGCTGTCGCAGTACCAGAAATTCCAATATGTGCGTGATGCCCTGAAGAAGGAAGGCATCAACCTGTCGTTGCCAAACGGTAACTGATCAATTCACCTGAAAAATGGCGGCCTCGGCAGAGGTCGCCACGGTTCGAGCCGCAGTGGCCAACGCTCCAGCTTTCGTGGACCACGGCGGCCTCGCCTACACCGAATCCGGCTGGACCTCTGGCTCACTAGTTAACGCGCCTTGCCCTCTCGCCCGGCGGCCGTTGCCGGGCGGACAATCATCGCACCTGCTGCCGAGTGGACAATTGCCTTGGCAGGAACACCTCGGCCAGCATGCAGCGCGCGCTGCCGCCACCGATGCGCTCGATGGTGTCGATGTAAACCGGCAACGGCGTGGTGTGAGTTTCGATCAAGCGACGCTGATCGGCGTCCAGCGATTGCCAGGCGGTGCGTGACATCACCAGTAGCGGCTCGCCTGCTGCGTTGTGCACCTCCAGCATGTTGCCGGCGAAAGATTCCAGTTGCGCCCAATCCAGGGCGATCACCTGCTTGCCGCTGTCTTCCAGGCGCGCACGCAATACCTGGCGTTCGGCGGGATCAGCAACCGATGACAGGCACACCACGGCCAGGCGCGTGCCCACGCTCATCATCACATTGGTGTGATAAATCGCCACGCCTTGGCGGTCCACCGCGTTGAACGCGCAGAGTTCGTAGCCCAGATGGGTGACCAACTGATCCAGTGCCCGGGCGTGGGTGCGCGTGGAATACCCGGCGTAGCAGATCCGCTGTTGCCGATCCAGGACCATGCTGCCGGTGCCTTCCAGGAAAACCTCCTGCTCTTCAAGGCTGGACAGGTCCAGCACCTGTTCGACCCGGTATTCGCCCAGCAACCCGTCGAGTACACCCTTGTCCCGTTCCAGACGCCGGTTGTGGCCCTGCATCGGGTACAGCACCAGGGTGCCGTCCGGGTGGCTGCTCCACCAGTTGTTGGGGAAGATCGAATCCGGGGTATGCGGCGCTTCGCGATCGTTGTGCACCAGGACTTCGACGCCGTGCCGACGCAACGCGTCGACATAGCCATCGAACTCGGCAAGGGCCTTGAGTTGTACGTCTTCAGCAATGGTTGCCGGACGCTGGAAGCGGTTGTTCGCCGCCGTGTCGTGATTGAAGGAGAAACGTGTCGGACGAATCATTAAAACCGTATTGGTGGTTTGCATGGGCACAGGCTCAATGAGGGACGAGAGAGGCTCATTGTCTGTTTCAAAGCGGGAAAAACCCGGTTGATAACGGCTGTTGCGCTGATGGAAACGGCTGAAGATTCCGGGTTGCCCAGCCGATTTGGTGAGGACCGGAAAGCAAAAGATCGCAGCCTT
>NZ_AKJO01000032.1:0-81249 GCF_000282295.1 Pseudomonas sp. GM33 | reverse complement strand
CAGGGGTGAACACGCCCGGAACCGGGCCGGAGCCGATGCGGCAGGTCCGGCCGAGATCGTTGCGCAGCAGGTCAACGATCATCAGGTTTTCCGCGCGGTCCTTCGGGCTGGCCAGCAGTTCGGCGGCGTTCGCGGCGTCTTGCTCAGGCGTCAGGCCCCTGGGCCGAGTGCCCTTGATCGGGCGGGTTTCCACATGGCGCTGGCTGACTTTGACGAAGCGTTCCGGCGACAGGCTGAGGACGGCATTGCCGTCAGGCAAGCTCTGGAAGCCGGAAAAAGGCGTCGGGCACGCTTCGCGCAAGGCGCAGTAGGCGGCCCACGAGTCACCCTGGCAGGGCGCTCGAAAACGCTGGGCGAAATTGACCTGGTAACAGTCACCAGCCTGAATGTACTGCTGGATTCGCTCGATGGCCTGTTGATACAGGTCAGCGCTCAAGTCGGCGGTCATCGGGGTGAGCAGCTTGAAGGGCGCGACCGCTTCCGGTGCCGGTTGGCTGAACAGCTCGATCAGGCGCTGACGCTCGCTGTCGGGCAGGGTCGGGTGGAATACCAGCTGGCTGGTCAGCGCAAGGTGATCGCTGACCAATGCCCAGCCATACAGGCCGAAACGCGCGTCGGGCAGATGGAGGTCGTCACTGGCCTGGCTCGGCAGGCGCTCCAGATGTCGGCCGAAGTCGTAACTCAGGTAGCCGATCAACCCGCCGGCAAACGGCAACTCATAGGGTGCCGGCAAGGAGGCTTCGCCGAGGCGCGTCAGGTTATCGCGCAGGCGTTGCAGGAAAGCCTCGCCACTTTCGTCGGGCGCTACCGTCAGTTGTTCCAGCGGCCAGGCGCTGAGCAGGTCATAGCGGCCGCGGTCGGCGCTGGGGCGGCCGCTGTCGAGCAGCACGGCGCCGGGGGCATGGCGAATCGCCGCGAAGTAGTGGGCGGGGTTGGCGCGATAGGGCAGCGGGTGTACGGAGCAGGTCAGCATGGGCGGGGGAGATCAGCCATCGAGGCGGGGTGGCGATTGTAGTCCTCTCGGGGAATTGCTCCTAGAGGGGGATGTCGTGTAGGAGCGAGCTTGCTCGCGATGGGCGTGAACGATGACGCTGGGAGCCTGACACCCCGTGGCGCTCTCTGGTCCATCGCGAGCAAGCTCGCTCCCACAGGGTTCAGTGCTGCTCTTGTGGGAGCGAGCCTGCTCGCGAAAGAGGCGACTCGGTTCTGGATCAACCCTCGACCGCAGGAATATGCCCGAACATCTCTTGCACAAACGCCACGCGCTCTTCGACCGTTTCGGTCGCGCCGCGGGCCTTCAGGTCTTCCAGCCGCGCCTCGACTGCATGGGTACGCAACGTCAGCCCGCAGTCATTGGCAATCTGGATATTCAGCCCCGGCCGGGCGTTGAGTTCAAGGATCAGCGGGCCTTTTTCCTGGTCCAGGACCATGTCGACACCGATGTAGCCCAGCCCGCACAACTCATAACAACCGGCGGCGAGTTTCATGAAACCGTCCCAGTAGGGCAGTTGCACGCCATCCACCGCGTTGGTGGTGTCCGGGTGTTTGTTGATGATGTTGTTCAGCCAGGTGCCACGCAGGGTCAGGCCGGTGGCCAGGTCCACGCCGACGCCGATGGCGCCCTGGTGCAGGTTGGCCTTGCCGTTGGACTGGCGCGTCGGCAGGCGCAACATGGCCATCACTGGGTAACCCATCAAGACAATGATGCGGATGTCCGGTACGCCTTCGTAGCTGATGCTCTTGAAGATCTGGTCCGGAATCACGCGGTATTCGATCAGCGCCCGGTCGCGATGACCGCCCAGGGAATACAGGCCGGTCAGGATGCTGGAAATCTGGTGCTCGATTTCTTCATGGCTGATGATCCGGCCGGACACCGTGCGATAGCGCCCTTCGAAGCGGTCGGCGATGACCAGGATGCCATCGCCGCCAGCGCCCTGGGCCGGTTTGATCACGAAGTCATTGCGGGCGCCGATGATCTCTTCGAGGTTGTCGATTTCCTTCTCGGTGGAAATCACGCCATAGAGCTCGGGCACATGGATGCCGGCGGCGATGGCGCGCTCCTTGGTGATGATCTTGTCATCGACGATCGGGTACAGGCTGCGCTTGTTGTACTTGAGCACGTAGTCTGCGTTGCGCCGATTGATCCCCATGATGCCCCGGGCTTCCAGGGCCTTCCAGGTCTTCCAGAAGCCGAACATCAGGCGTCAGCCTTTTTCAGGAAGGCCTTGAAACGCACCAGTTCGGTCAGGCGATAGCCGCGATAACGACCCATGGCCAGCATGAAGCCCACCAGGATCAGCAGGATCGCCGGGAAAGTGAACACGAAGTACACCAGTTCCGGCACGGTCATGATCAGGTGCGCCAGGGACGCGGCGAACAGCGTGCCGATAGCGACTTTCATCGCATGGCCGCCGCCGCGTTCCTCCCAGGTGATCGACAGGCGTTCGATGGTCATGGTCAGGATCACCATCGGGAACAGCGCCACCGACAAGCCGCGCTCCAGGCCGAGTTTGTGGCTGAACAGGCTGATGGCCGCAATCAATACCACCACGAACGTCAGTACCACCGACAGTCTCGGCAGCATTTGCAGTTTGAGGTGTTCGAGATAGGAGCGCAGCGACAGGCCCAGCGCCGTGATGATGGTAAACAGCATGATACCGAAGCCAAGCTGGGTTTCGCGGAAGGCCAGGGCGATCAGCACCGGGGTGAAGGTGCCCAGGGTCTGGATGCCGATCAGGTTGCGCAGGATCAGGATCACCAGCACGCCGATCGGGATCATGACCATGATCATGAAGGTCTGCTGGGTTTGCAGCGGCAGGCCGTACAACGAGTACTCGAGGAAGTTGGCGTCGGTGTTTTCGTCGGTCAGCTTGGCCAGGCGAATGGCGTTCATTTCGCTGTTGTTCAGGCTGAAGGTCACGTTGGCTTTCTTGCCGCCATCGACGGTGATCAGGTTTTCGTCGCCGGTCCACCACAGCAGGCGGTCGGTTGGCAGCCCTTGCTCACCGGTTTCCGGGTTGAAGTACAACCAGTCGGTGCCATTGAAACTGCGAAGCCACAGTTCCGGTGTTTGCGGCTGGTCGGCCACCAGGCGGATGGTGTGGACCTTCTCGATCGGCACGTGGGCGATGGACAGCAGCAGCTCGACGGTTTTCGCCTTGTGCGCGGTGGATGGATCACCGGCCAGCAACAGTTTCACATTGTCGTCGTTGAGGTTGTTGACCCGCTTGATGGCTTCGCCGACGAAGGTTTCGACGTCGGCCGAGTGCTGGCGAATCGGTGCGAGCAGGGCTTCGGCGGCGATTTTTTCCGGGCCTTCGATGGTGATGCTGTCGCGAAAGGTCGGGCCTTTGATCTTGGCCTTCTCGCCGGAATAACGCTTGGTCAGCACCAGGCGGTAGTACAGCGTCTGATTGCCTTTGGCCCGGCGTGCCGACCAGGTGACCTTGCGGTTGCCGTCGACCCGGTTCACGGCCACGCCGTAATTATTGGAGATGAAGCTCTCGTTGAGGCTGACGAAGTCGCGGCTCAGCGGTGGCACGAACATCTGGATCTTGACCGGATCCTTGGCGCTGGCGACGAACTCGACCTTGGCGTCAATGTTCCACAGGTCGTCAGTGGCGTCTTCGGTCACCGGGATGCCCAGCACGAAGATCTGATAGGCCGTAACTGAAATGCCCAGCACCACCAGGATGGCGATCAGCAGTTTCAGATGAAGGGTAAGAGAGCGCATTTGAATTACTCGGCGGTATGAGCGTCGGTGGTGCAGGCGGGTTTGCCGGCAGCATATTTAAGGCTGGGGTCAACCAGGGCATCGAAACGCTTGAGCGCTTCGGAGCCAATCAGGAGCGGGTATTGGAACGCGCTGCGGTCGGTCAGGTTCACTTCGATGCTGCGCAGGGCCGAGCCCATGCAGATGTCCAGTTCGATCACGGGGCGGGCGGTGTACTTCTTGCCTTCCTCGGGGTCGTAGTCGCCGGCCCGGCGCTTGATCTTGCTGACACGGGCCAGCGGGCGTTCGATCGGATGCGAATGGGCGGCGTCGATGGCCAGGTAAAACCGCACCCAGGATTCGCCGTTGCGTTTGAAACGTTTGATGTCCCGTGCACTCAGGGAAGCGGTTTTCGCCCCGGTGTCGAGCTTGGCCGCCACTTCCAGGTCGATGCCATTGAGCGATGCGTACTCATTGAGGCCATACACAGTCTTTTCCCCGGCCATGGCGAACCCGGGCAGGCAAAGTAAAAAAAGGAAAGCAGGGAAGGGCTTGAGTCTCATAAATCCTGGTGCGCAGCGGTCCGACTTGATTCAAGGCCCTGGCATCGCTGCGCAAGCTCCCTCGTATGCCTGGCAGGTTTTTATGACAGGCAGTGCAGATGTGACAAACAAATGCGGCGGCATTCTAGCACGGTGGTTTGATGGCGCCAGCGCTGGCCGGTGGCTATGAACCAGCAGGTTGCTTCGTTATGGTGCAACCGGTTATCAGAAGATTGTCGACAATATCGATTTATCCTTTGACTGAGCTCCCGTTATTCGTTAGTTTTTGCGGCATTGGCTCACAAGGTGTCGACAATATGCTGGATCAACTCGATCCCCCGGTTTCTACGCAAGACGATACGGAGACACTTTCCGAGAACGTCTTCCGCCGCATTCAGGCGGCTATCGTCAAAGGCGAGATCGCGCCGGGCAGCAAAATCTCCGAACCGGAGCTGGCGCGTACCTACGGCATCAGCCGTGGCCCGCTGCGCGAGGCCATCCATCGCCTGGAAGGCCAGCGCCTGCTGGTACGCGTGCCGCATGTCGGGGCGCGGGTGGTGTCGCTCAATCATGCCGAGCTGCTTGAACTCTACGAAATCCGCGAATCCCTGGAAGGCATGGCCTGTCGCCTGGCCGCCGAGCGCATGAGCCTCGAGGAAATCGACGAGCTGCGTCGGGTGCTGGAAACCCATGAGCGCGATGAGGCATTCCAGGCAGGTCGGGGCTACTACCAGCAGGAAGGCGATTTCGACTTCCATTACCGAATCATCCAGGGCAGCGGCAACCGCACGCTGACCCAAATGCTCTGCGGCGAGCTCTATCAATTGGTGCGCATGTACCGCATCCAGTTTTCCACCACGCCCAATCGCCCGCACCAGGCGTTCGCCGAGCACCACCGCATTCTCGATGCCATCGCCGACCGTGACGGTGAGCTGGCCGAGTTGTTGATGCGCCGTCACATCGGCGCCTCCAAACGCAATATCGCCCGTCATTACCAGGACGGCGTCAACCCGACAGCCAAACGAGGTGAGTCATGAGTTTGAACAAGAGCACACCAGGCCAGCGTTTCCGCGATGCGGTCGCCAGCGAACATCCACTGCAAGTGGTCGGCGCAATCAATGCCAACCATGCGCTGCTGGCCAAGCGCGCCGGTTTCAAGGCGATCTACCTGTCGGGTGGCGGGGTGGCTGCCGGCTCCCTCGGCTTGCCTGACCTGGGCATCACCGGCCTGGATGACGTGCTGACCGACGTGCGCCGTATCACCGACGTCTGCGATCTGCCATTGCTGGTGGACGTGGACACCGGTTTCGGTTCCTCGGCGTTCAACGTCGCTCGTACCGTCAAGTCGATGATCAAGTTTGGCGCGGCGGCGATTCACATCGAAGACCAGGTTGGCGCCAAGCGCTGCGGCCACCGTCCTAATAAAGAGATCGTGACCCAGCAGGAAATGGTCGACCGCATCAAGGCCGCCGTCGATGCCCGTACCGACGACAGCTTCGTGATCATGGCCCGTACCGACGCCCTGGCGGTGGAAGGCCTGGAGTCTGCCCTGGATCGCGCCGCTGCCTGCATCGAAGCCGGCGCCGACATGATTTTTCCGGAAGCCATCACCGAACTCGACATGTACAAGCTGTTCGCCAGCCGCGTGAAAGCGCCGATCCTGGCCAACATCACCGAATTCGGCGCGACCCCGCTGTACACCACCGAGCAACTCGCCGCTGTCGACGTGTCGCTGGTGCTGTACCCGCTGTCGGCCTTCCGCGCCATGAACAAGGCCGCGGAAAACGTCTACACCGCACTGCGCCGCGATGGCACGCAGGCGAATGTCATCGACACCATGCAGACGCGCATGGAGCTTTACGATCGCATCGACTACCACACCTTCGAGCAGAAGCTCGATGCGTTGTTTGCCGCGAAGAAGTAACGAACACCCTGTACCTGTAGGAGCGAGCTTGCTCGCGATAGACGTCAACGATGACGCGGGAAGCCTGATACCCCGCGGTGTGCCGTCCACCATCGCGAGCAGGCTCGCTCCCACAGAAGAGCAATGAGTTTCCCCTAAAAAATTCAAGAAAACTGGAGACAGCAATGGCCGAAGCAAAAGTACTCAGTGGCGCCGGGCTCCGTGGCCAGGTAGCCGGGCAAACCGCACTGTCCACCGTGGGCCAGTCGGGTGCCGGTCTGACCTATCGTGGTTATGACGTACGTGAACTGGCGGCTGACGCACAGTTCGAAGAAGTTGCCTACCTGCTGCTGTACGGCGAACTGCCGAGCAAGGCGCAACTGAACGCCTACATCGCCAAGCTGAGCAAGCTGCGTGACCTGCCGCAAGCGCTCAAGGAAGTGCTGGAACGCATCCCCGCCGACGCCCACCCGATGGACGTGATGCGCACGGGCTGCTCGTTCCTGGGCAACCTGGAGCCGGAGAACAATTTCTCCGAGCAGCACGACAAGACCGACCGCCTGCTGGCCGCGTTCCCGGCGATCATGACTTACTGGTATCGCTTCAGCCACGAAGGCAAGCGAATCGATTGCGTCAGCGACGAGCAGTCCATCGGCGGCCACTTCCTGCACCTGTTGCACGGCAAGAAACCAAGCGAGCTGCACGTCAAGGTGATGAACGTTTCGCTGATCCTCTACGCGGAGCACGAGTTCAACGCGTCGACCTTCACCGCACGTGTCTGCGCATCGACCCTGTCCGACCTCTATTCGTGCATCACCGCGGCCATCGGCTCGCTGCGCGGCCCGCTGCACGGCGGCGCCAACGAAGCGGCGATGGAAATGATCGAGCGTTTCTCGTCGCCGGAAGACGCGATCAAGGGCACCCTCGGCATGCTGGAGCGCAAGGACAAGATCATGGGCTTCGGCCACGCGATCTATAAGGACAACGATCCGCGCAACGAGGTGATCAAGGGCTGGTCGAAAAAGCTCGCCGACGAAGTGGGCGACAAGGTGTTGTTCCCGGTCTCCGAAGCCATCGACAAGACCATGTGGGAGCAGAAGAAGCTGTTCCCGAACGCCGACTTCTACCATGCCTCGGCGTACCACTTCATGGGCATCCCGACCAAGTTGTTCACACCGATCTTCGTCTGCTCGCGCCTGACCGGCTGGGCTGCACACGTGTACGAACAACGCGCCAACAACCGCATCATCCGTCCAAGCGCCGAATACACCGGCGTTGAGCAGCGCAAGTTCGTGCCAATCGAACAGCGCTGAATGGTGGGAATGCCTGCACAGGTCACTGAATGAACCGGTGACCCTGTAGGAGCTGCCGCAGGCTGCGATCTTTGCTTTTTGAAGATCAAAAGATCGCAGCCTGCGGCAGCTCCTACAGAGGTCCGTGCTCAACTCGGAAACTGTGCCAGGCCCCACCTTTTGTAACTACCGTGACCGAGTCCTGACGATGAACACACAATTCCGTAAACCGCTACCTGGCAGCCACCTGGATTACTTCGATGTCCGCGCAGCGGTCGAGGCGATCCAGCCTGGCGCCTACGACACCCTGCCGTACACCTCCCGTGTGCTGGCGGAAAACCTTGTGCGTCGCTGCGACCCGGCCACGCTCACCGAATCCCTGAAACAATTCATCGAGCGCAAGCGCGACCTCGATTTCCCGTGGTTCCCGGCTCGCGTGGTGTGCCACGACATTCTCGGCCAGACCGCGCTGGTCGACCTCGCCGGCCTGCGTGACGCCATCGCCCTGCAAGGCGGTGACCCGGCGCAAGTCAACCCGGTGGTGCCGACCCAACTGATCGTCGACCACTCCCTGGCCGTCGAGCGCGGTGGCTTCGATCCGGACGCGTTCGAAAAGAACCGCGCCATCGAAGACCGTCGCAACGAAGACCGCTTCCACTTCATCAACTGGACCAAGAAGGCGTTCAAGAACGTCGATGTGATCCCGCCGGGCAACGGCATCATGCACCAGATCAACCTGGAGAAAATGTCTCCGGTGATCCAGGTGCGTGACGGTGTGGCCTTCCCTGATACCTGCGTCGGTACCGACAGCCACACCCCGCACGTCGATGCGCTGGGCGTGATCGCCATCGGTGTCGGTGGTCTCGAAGCCGAAAGCGTGATGCTCGGCCGCGCATCCTGGATGCGTCTGCCGGAAAGCGTTGGCGTCGAACTGACCGGCAAGCTGCAACCGGGCATCACCGCCACCGACATGGTGCTGGCGCTGACCGAGTTCCTGCGCAAGCAAAAAGTCGTTGGCGCATGGCTGGAGTTCTTCGGCGAAGGCGCCTCGGCGCTGACCCTCGGCGACCGCGCGACCATCTCCAACATGGCCCCGGAATACGGCGCCACGGCGGCGATGTTCTACATCGACCAGCAGACCATCGACTACCTCAAGCTCACCGGCCGTGAAGACGAGCAGGTGCAACTGGTCGAGAACTACGCCAGGCAGGTCGGCCTGTGGGCTGACAGCCTTAAAGGCGCGCAGTACGAGCGCGGCCTGACTTTCGATCTGTCCTCGGTCGTGCGCAACATGGCCGGCCCGAGCAACCCGCACGCCCGTGTGGCGGTTTCGGATCTGGCCGCCAAAGGCATCTCCGGTCAGTGGGACGATGTGCCCGGGCAAATGCCGGACGGCGCGGTGATCATCGCCGCCATCACCAGCTGCACCAACACCAGCAACCCGCGCAACGTGATCGCCGCCGGCCTGCTGGCGCGCAACGCCAACAAGCTCGGCCTGACCCGCAAGCCTTGGGTCAAGTCGTCCCTGGCACCGGGCTCGAAAACCGTGGCGCTGTACCTCGATGAAGCAGGCCTGACCGAAGAACTGGACAAGCTCGGCTTCGGCGTCGTGGCTTTCGCCTGCACCACGTGCAACGGCATGTCCGGCGCACTGGACCCGGTGATCCAGCAAGAGATCATCGACCGCGACCTGTACGCCACTGCGGTATTGTCCGGCAACCGTAACTTCGACGGCCGGATTCACCCGTACGCCAAGCAAGCGTTCCTCGCGTCGCCGCCCTTGGTGGTTGCGTATGCGATTGCCGGCACCATCCGTTTCGACATCGAAAAAGACGTGCTGGGCGTGGTGGATGGCAAGGAAATCCGCCTGAAAGACATCTGGCCAAGCGACGAAGAAATCGACGCGGTGGTCAAGGCGTCGGTGAAACCGGAGCAGTTCCGCCAGGTGTACATCCCGATGTTCGCCATCCACGAAGACACCGGCCCGAAAGTCGCGCCGCTGTACGAGTGGCGTGAAATGAGCACCTACATCCGCCGTCCGCCGTACTGGGAAGGCGCGTTGGCCGGTGCCCGTCCGCTCAAGGGCATGCGTCCGTTGGCGGTGCTGCCGGACAACATCACCACCGATCACCTGTCGCCGTCCAACGCGATCATGATGGACAGCGCCGCCGGCGAATACCTGGCGAAAATGGGCCTGCCGGAAGAGGACTTCAACTCTTACGCGACTCACCGCGGTGACCACCTGACGGCGCAGCGCGCCACCTTCGCCAACCCGAAACTGTTCAACGAAATGGTTCTGGAAAACGGCAAGGTCAAGCAAGGTTCGCTGGCCCGTGTCGAGCCGGAAGGCAAAGTGATGCGCATGTGGGAAGCGATCGAAACCTACATGGATCGCAAGCAGCCGCTGATCATCATCGCCGGTGCCGACTACGGTCAGGGTTCGTCCCGCGACTGGGCGGCCAAGGGCGTGCGTCTGGCGGGTGTAGAGGCGATTGCCGCCGAAGGTTTCGAGCGCATTCACCGCACCAACCTGGTGGGCATGGGCGTGTTGCCGCTGGAGTTCAAGCCAGGCACCAACCGCCACACCCTGGCCATCGACGGCAGCGAAACCTACGACGTGATCGGTGATCGCACGCCGCGCGCCGAGCTGACGCTGGTGATCCATCGCAAGAACGGCGAGCGCGTCGATGTGCCGGTGACCTGCCGCCTCGACACCGCCGAAGAAGTGTCGATCTACGAGGCCGGCGGCGTGCTGCAACGCTTCGCCCAGGACTTCCTCGAAGAGTCGGCGGTTGCCGTTTAACGCACGCAACACAGACACGGGACTTCAAGTCCCGTGTCTGCTTTCAGATCAGGAGTAACGAGCACCATGGCTCACGCAGCTACGTTTCCAAAGCAAATAAGGATACCCGCCACTTACATGCGCGGCGGCACCAGCAAAGGCGTGTTCTTCAGCCTCAAGGACTTGCCCGAAGCGGCACAGGTCCCGGGTCCGGCCCGCGACGCGTTGCTGCTGCGCGTGATCGGCAGCCCCGACCCGTACGACAAACAAATCGACGGCATGGGCGGCGCGACCTCCAGCACCAGCAAAACCGTGATCCTGTCGAAAAGCACCAAGGCCGATCACGACGTCGATTACCTGTTTGGTCAGGTGTCCATCGACAAGCCCTTCGTCGACTGGAGCGGCAACTGCGGCAACCTGTCGGCGGCGGTCGGTTCGTTCGCGGTCAGCAACGGCCTGGTGGACGCCAGCCGTATCCCGCATAACGGTGTAGCCGTGGTTCGCGTGTGGCAGGCCAACATTGGCAAGACCATCATTGCCCACGTGCCGATCACCGATGGTGAAGTGCAGGAGACCGGCGATTTCGAACTCGACGGCGTGACCTTCCCGGCGGCCGAAGTGCAGATCGAGTTTCTCGATCCGGCAGCGGAAGAAGAGGGCGGCGGCGGTTCGATGTTCCCCACCGGCAACCTGGTCGATGACCTGGAAGTGCCCGGCGTCGGCACCTTCAAGGCGACCATGATCAACGCCGGCATCCCGACGATTTTCGTCAATGCCGAAGACATCGGCTACAAGGGCACCGAGTTGCAGGGCGCGATCAACGGCGACCCGAAAGCCTTGCTGATGTTCGAGACCATCCGTGCCTACGGCGCATTGCGCATGGGCCTGATTGCCAATATCGACGAAGCGGCCAAGCGCCAACACACGCCGAAAGTCGCCTTCGTGGCCAAGCCGGCGGACTACGTGGCGTCCAGCGGCAAGGCGATTGCCGCAGGCGATGTCGACCTGCTGGTGCGTGCGTTGTCCATGGGCAAGTTGCACCACGCGATGATGGGCACGGCGGCCGTGGCGATCGGTACGGCTGCAGCGATTTCCGGCACCCTGGTGAACCTCGCGGCAGGCGGTATCGAACGCAACGCGGTGCGCTTCGGACACCCGTCCGGCACCCTGCGCGTCGGCGCCGAAGCCAGCCTGGTCAATGGTGAATGGACCGTGAACAAGGCGATCATGAGCCGCAGTGCGCGGGTGTTGATGGAAGGGTTTGTGCGGGTGCCGGGGGATTCTTTCTGACGCGCATCTGAAATCACCACAAGACCCTGTGGGAGCGGGCTTGCTCGCGAAAGCGGTGTGTCAGGCATTGTTGATGTCGACTGACACTCCGCTTTCGCGAGCAAGCCCGCTCCCACACTGGAGCGAGCCTGTTCGCGACAGGGCCGGAACAGGCCCGGGAGATTTACTTGAAACGCCGCTCCACACCTTTCTCCACGAGAATCTTCGCGGAGATCTCTTCCACGGAAAAGTGCGTGGAGTTGATGTGCGGAATGTTTTCGCGGCGGAACAGGTTCTCGACCTCGCGCACCTCGAACTCGCACTGGGCGTAGCTCGAATAGCGGCTGTTGGGCTTGCGCTCGTTGCGGATCGCAGTGAGGCGGTCCGGGTCGATGGTCAGGCCGAACAGCTTGTGTTGGTGGGCGCGCAGGGCGTTTGGCAGTTGCAGGCGTTCCATGTCGTCTTCGGTCAGCGGGTAGTTGGCCGCGCGGATGCCGAACTGCATCGCCATATACAGGCACGTCGGCGTCTTACCACATCGCGACACGCCCACTAGTATCAGGTCGGCCTTGTCGTAATAGTGCGTGCGGGCGCCGTCGTCGTTGTCGAGGGCAAAGTTGACGGCCTCGATACGCTCCATGTAATTGGTGTTGGCGCCGATGGAGTGGGACTTGCCGACGGTGTAGGAAGAATGCTCGGTCAGTTCCTGTTCAAGCGGCGCCAGGAACGTCGAGAAAATGTCGATCATGAAACCATTCGAGGTGGCGAGAATCTCACGAATGTCCTGATTGACGATGGTGTCGAAGATAATCGGACGGAAACCGTCGGTTTCGGCGGCTTTGTTGATTTGTTGTACCATGGCCCGCGCTTTGTCCACGTTGTCGATGTACGGCCGCGTGACCTTGCTGAAGGTAATGTTTTCGAACTGCGCCAGAAGGCTTTGACCCAGGGTTTCGGCGGTAATGCCGGTACCATCGGAGATAAAGAAAGCAGATCGTTTCATTTGCACCTTGGGCCTTAAGCTAGTAACGAATCTTGGATATGATAGGCGCGATTTGCCGGCCGCCAATGGCCCGCATTCTCACTTATTTTCCAGGTCCAGGCCATATAGCCGGTAAATGCTCACTTAAGCAGCCGGTTTCTGAGCTTTTCCAACACAGTTAGTGGAGAGATCACCTTGGTAGAGTACGTAGTTTCCCTCGATAAGCTCGGCAAACACGATGTTGAGCATGTGGGGGGCAAGAACGCATCCCTGGGCGAGATGATCAGCAACCTTGCGGGTGCCGGTGTATCGGTGCCCGGCGGCTTCGCCACGACCGCTCAGGCTTATCGTGATTTCCTGGAGCTGAGCGGCCTGAATCAGCAGATTCACGACGCACTCGATGCCCTGGACGTCGATGACGTGAATGCCCTGGCCAAGACCGGTGCCCAGATCCGTCAATGGATCATGGAAGCCGAGTTCCCTGAAAAACTGAATGCCGAAATCCGTACCGCGTTCGCCACGCTGTCCGCCGGCAACCCCGACGTGGCCGTGGCCGTGCGTTCTTCCGCTACCGCCGAAGACCTGCCGGACGCTTCCTTCGCCGGTCAGCAGGAAACCTTCCTGAACATCCGTGGTGTCGAAAACGTCATTCGCGCCGCCAAAGAGGTGTTCGCCTCGCTGTTCAACGACCGTGCCATTTCCTACCGCGTGCACCAGGGCTTCGACCACAAGCTGGTCGCCCTGTCGGCCGGCGTGCAGCGTATGGTCCGCTCCGAAACCGGCACCGCCGGCGTGATGTTCACCCTCGATACCGAATCGGGCTTCCGTGACGTGGTGTTCATCACCGGCGCCTACGGCCTGGGTGAAACCGTCGTTCAAGGTGCGGTGAACCCGGATGAGTTCTACGTCCACAAGGGTACGCTGGCCGCCGGTCGTCCGGCCATCCTGCGCCGCAACCTGGGCAGCAAGGCCATCAAGATGATCTACGGCGACGAGGCCAAGGCCGGTCGTTCGGTCAAGACCGTCGATGTGGACAAGGCCGAGCGCGCACGTTTCTGCCTGACCGACGCTGAAGTCAGCGAGTTGGCCAAGCAGGCGATGATCATCGAGAAGCACTACCAGTGCCCGATGGACATCGAGTGGGCCAAGGACGGTGACGACGGCAAGCTGTACATCGTGCAGGCCCGTCCGGAAACCGTGAAGAGCCGCACCCAGGCCAACGTCATGGAACGTTACCTGTTGAAAGAAACCGGTACCGTGCTGGTTGAAGGTCGCGCCATCGGCCAGCGCATCGGCGCCGGCAAGGTCCGCATCATCAAGGACGTGTCCGAGATGGACAAGGTCCAGCCAGGCGACGTACTGGTGTCCGACATGACCGACCCGGACTGGGAACCGGTCATGAAGCGCGCCAGCGCCATCGTCACCAACCGTGGCGGCCGTACTTGCCACGCGGCGATCATCGCCCGTGAACTGGGTATTCCAGCGGTAGTCGGTTGCGGCAACGCCACCCAGTTGTTGAAAGACGGCCAGGGCGTGACGGTTTCCTGCGCTGAAGGCGACACCGGTTTCATCTTCGAAGGTGAACTGGGCTTCGACATCAAGAAGAACTCCGTGGATGCCATGCCGGAGCTGCCGTTCAAGATCATGATGAACGTCGGCAACCCGGACCGCGCCTTCGACTTCGCCCAACTGCCGAACGCCGGTGTGGGCCTGGCCCGCCTGGAGTTCATCATCAACCGCATGATCGGCGTGCACCCTAAAGCACTGCTGAACTACGACGGTCTGCCGCTGGACATCAAGGAAAGCGTCGACAAGCGTATTGCCGGTTACAACGATCCGGTCGGTTTCTACGTCGAGAAACTGGTCGAAGGCATCAGCACCCTGGCGGCTGCGTTCTGGCCGAAGAAGGTCATCGTGCGTCTGTCGGACTTCAAGTCCAACGAATACGCCAACCTGATCGGCGGCAAGCTGTACGAGCCGGAAGAAGAGAACCCGATGCTGGGCTTCCGCGGTGCTTCGCGTTACATCAGCGAATCGTTCCGCGACTGCTTCGAACTCGAATGCCGCGCCCTCAAGCGCGTGCGCAACGAGATGGGCCTGACCAACGTCGAAATCATGGTGCCGTTCGTTCGTACCCTGGGTGAAGCGAGCCAGGTGGTCGATCTGCTGGCGGAAAACGGTCTGGCCCGTGGCGAAAACGGCCTGCGCGTGATCATGATGTGCGAACTGCCGTCCAACGCCATCCTGGCTGAAGAATTCCTCGAGTTCTTCGACGGTTTCTCCATCGGTTCCAACGACCTGACTCAGCTGACCCTGGGTCTGGACCGCGATTCCGGTATCATCGCGCACCTGTTCGACGAGCGTAATCCGGCGGTCAAGAAGCTGCTGGCCAACGCCATTGCCGCCTGCAACAAGGCCGGCAAGTACATCGGCATCTGCGGTCAGGGTCCTTCGGACCACCCGGACCTGGCCAAGTGGCTGATGGAGCAGGGCATTGAAAGCGTTTCGTTGAACCCGGACTCCGTACTGGAGACCTGGTTCTTCCTGGCAGAGGGTCAGGCGCAGGCTTGACCCCATGTGAACGGGCCGCTCACATGCCTTTGTAGGAGCGAGCCTGCTCGCGATGGACGTCAACGATCACGCGTTTATCCTGGATAAACGTGGTGTCCTGAAGTTTTTCGCGAGCAAGCTCGCTCCTACAGGGGCGATGCAGTGTCAGTGAGCGGACGTTTTAGAGATTCAAGCAGGGCGGGCTCCTCCGGATGCCGCCCTTTTTTGTGCAAGAGATTATGCAAAGCAGCAGCAACCTATTTCCTGTCGCCCTGATCAGCGCCGAACGGCGCGGCGATCTGAGCGAAGATGTGTATCGTTTGAAACCCGGTAACAGCCCCGACTTCACCGTCGAACTGGCTGTGACACGCCTTGGCATGGCCGATGAGCCGTCATCCCGTGGCGTGCCGGTGATCCTGCTGCACGGCAGCTTTTCCAATCGCCGGTTCTGGTTCTCTCCCAAGGGGCTGGGGTTGGGCGCCTATCTGGCCCGCTTGGGGTTCGACGTCTGGATTCCGGAAATGCGCGGCCATGGCCTGTCCCAGCGTAACCACGACTACCGCAAGAACCGGGTCGCCGACTACGCACGCTATGATCTGCCGGCCATTGGCGCGTTCGTCCGCGAACAGAGCGGGCAGGTGCCGCACTGGATCGGTCACTCGCTGGGCGGTACTACACTGGCCGCAGCACTGGGGGGCGAGTACATCGGTGAGCCGGTGGTGGCCTCGGCGGCTTTTTTCGGTACACAAGTCAGCCGCACCTACTGGCCATTGAAGATTCCGCCGGTGGAGTGGAGCAGTCGCTTCATTCTCAAGCGTTTTGCCCAGTTGTCCGGCGCGAGGCTCAAGCGCGGCCCGGAGGACGAGCCGATCGGCCTGGCCCTGGAAAGCATGCGTTGGTTCGGTCTGTTCGGGCGTTTTGGCGATGCCGATAAAGACTGGTGGGCCGGCTTGGCCGAGGTCAGGTTGCCGGTGCTCGCCGTGAGTGCAGCGGGTGATCATCAGGACCCGGCGTGGGCGTGCCGCAAACTGTTCGAACAGTTCGGTTCCGAGCACAAGCAATTTATCAATCTGGGTCGTGATCAGGGTTTCAGCGACAATTTCGGTCACGTTGAAATGCTCGTCAGTAAACCTGCCCAGGCGGAAGTCTGGCCGTTGGTGACCCGCTGGCTGGCGGATCAGCAGACACCCTTGTTGGGTGAGCAAGGGGATTTGGCCGCGGCGGTTTGAGCCTGATGCTCTAACAAGGGCATTTCGCTCCGGTCGGCTTGCGGCTAAGATATGACGCATTGAGCTGTTCCGGTCACTTTGCGTGACTGAGTCATCACTGATGTTCGTGCTGTCTTCCTCTTTACAGGAGTTTCTCGATGATCCATTACCTCACGCCTGACCTGTGCGACGCCTATCCGGAACTGGTGCAGGTGCTGGAACCGATGTTCAGCAATTTCGGCGGCCGTGATTCCTTCGGCGGCGAAATCGTGACCATCAAGTGCTTCGAAGACAACTCGCTGGTCAAGGAGCAAGTCGAGCTCAAGGGCAATGGCAAGGTTCTGGTGGTCGATGGCGGCGGTTCCCTGCGCCGCGCGCTGCTGGGTGACATGCTCGCCGAGAAAGCCTCCAGCAATGGCTGGGAAGGCCTGGTGATCTATGGTTGCATCCGTGACGTCGACGTCATCGCGCAAACCGACCTGGGGGTTCAGGCGCTGGCCAGCCACCCGATGAAAACCGACAAGCGCGGTATCGGCGATCTCAACGTTGCCGTGACCTTCGCTGGCGTGACCTTCCATCCGGGCCATTACATCTATGCGGACAACAACGGCGTGATCATCTCGCCCAGCCCGCTGAAAATGCCTGAATAAAAACGGCTGCAGACCATAGGAGTGCGGATGTTCGAGGAAGAAAACGCGCAATGGGGGCTGGTGCATGCCCTGGTGCTGGACGGTAGAGGCGGTGCGCGTTCGATTGCCCGGACTGAACTTGACGACTTGCAGTTGCAGGCCCATGAAAGCCTGTGGTTGCACTGGGATCGCAGTCATCCGCAAACCCAGACCTGGCTACGCAAATCCAGCGGTCTGAGCGAATTCAGCTGTGACCTGTTACTCGAGGAAAACACCCGTCCGCGACTTTTACAGCTTTCGGACAGCGAACTGCTGCTATTTTTGCGCGGGGTCAATCTGAACCCCGGTGCCGAGCCGGAAGACATGGTGTCGGTGCGGATCTTCGGTTCTGCCCAGCGAGTCATTTCCCTGCGTTTGCGTCCATTGCGCGCCACTGACGAGTTGATGGTGCAACTGTCCGAGGGCAAGGGGCCGAAAACCGCCTCGGAACTCATCCTGTATATGGCGCAGTACCTCACCAACAAGGTGCAGGATCTGGTCAGCGACCTCTCGGAAGTGGTCGATGAGGAAGAAGAAAAGCTCGATGCCGACGAACGGTATGCGCCGGAACACGGCGCCGTGTTGCAGATCCGTCGCAGGGCCGCCGCGTTGAAGCGTTTTCTCGCTCCGCAGCGGGATATTTTCGGTCAGTTGACGCGGATCAAATTGCCCTGGTTCGTCGAGGACGACGGTGATTACTGGAACGAATTGAACAACAGCCTGACCCGCTACCTCGAGGAGCTGGAATTGACCCGGGAGCGGGTGGGGCTGGTCCTGGAGGCTGAAGACCGTCGCTTGAGCGTGCGCATGAATCGCACGATGTATCGCTTCGGGATCATCACCGGGATCTTTTTGCCCATGAGTTTTCTGACCGGGCTTTTGGGGATCAACGTCGGTGGCATTCCGTTCTCTGCCAGCCCTTATGGCTTTCTGATCGCCTGCCTGATGATGGTCTCGGTGGCGCTGGGGCAATGGTGGTTGTTCCGACGTTTGCGCTGGGTCTGAGGGAAAGCATGTGACCCGACCAAAACTGACCGCGTCTCCCACAGACATCACGAGAGGTGCGTATGCACGATCCGTTTGAACAGTCTTTGCGCGACATGCTCAACGCCTCACCGTCCACCCGGGACGACGATGCGTGTCTGGGGCGTGTGCTGAAAACCGCCAACCGCCAGGTCGGCGCCGGTGATTTGTTCAGTCTGCTGGGGCGCTGGTTGCCCGCACTGATGATCGCCCTGAATAACGGATCGGCCCATGTCTCGCCGGTATCCCGTCTTCGTAAACCTGCTGCCCGCACTGCTGATAAGGCTGATTGAATATGGAACTTGATCTCTGGACACAGAGCCTCGTCACTGCAATGACTGCGTTGTGGACCAAGGTTGCGAACTTCATTCCAAACCTGTTCGGCGCACTGGTTGTGCTGCTGTTGGGTTTTGTCGTGGCCAAACTGCTGGACACCCTGCTTTCCAAATTGCTCGCCAAACTGGGCCTGGACCGCTTGATGGGCGGCACCGGCCTGACCAAGCTGATGTCCCGCGCCGGCCTGCAGGTTCCCATTTCGACCCTGATCGGCAAGATCGTCTATTGGTTCGTTCTGCTTATTTTTCTGGTTTCTGCCGCAGAATCCCTTGGACTTGAGCGAGTATCAGCTACGCTGGATATGCTCGCGCTGTATTTGCCGAAGGTATTCGGCGCGGCGCTGGTGTTGCTGGTAGGTGTTTTGCTGGCGCAACTGGCCAACGGGCTGGTGCGCGGGGCGGCAGAAGGCGTGGGTCTGGACTATGCTTCAGGGCTTGGACGAATTGCCCAGGGCCTGGTGATCATCATCAGTATTTCGGTGGCGATCAGCCAGTTGGAGGTCAAGACCGACCTGCTGAACCACGTGATCGTGATTGTGCTGATAACCGTTGGTCTGGCGGTTGCGCTGGCCATGGGGTTGGGAAGCCGGGAAATTGCCGGCCAGATTCTTGCGGGAATCTACGTGCGTGAGCTGTACCAGGTTGGGCAACAAGTGCGTGTTGGCGAGGTCGAAGGCCAGATCGAAGAGATCGGCACGGTTAAAACCACATTGCTGACCGATGAGGGTGAGCTAGTCTCTCTTTCCAATCGGATCCTCCTCGAGCAGCATGTGAGTAGCCGCTAACCCGGCAAACCCTGCTAATGTATGCCGCCGCAAAATTCCAGCTGACGCTGGCTGCGGAGGATATTGACCTGACTGTCGGCCCGACTTGTTTTGAATAAAGCTCAATCGCTATCCATGCGCTACGACCCCCGCGAGCTCTCTGATGAGGAGTTGGTCGCGCGCTCGCATACCGAGCTGTTTCACGTAACACGCGCCTACGAAGAACTGATGCGGCGTTACCAGCGAACATTATTTAATGTGTGCGCAAGATATCTCGGGAACGATCGTGATGCAGACGATGTCTGTCAGGAGGTCATGCTGAAGGTGCTGTATGGTCTGAAGAACTTCGAGGGCAAATCGAAGTTCAAGACATGGCTATATAGCATCACGTACAACGAGTGCATCACACAGTATCGAAAGGAACGGCGAAAGCGTCGCTTGATGGACGCATTGAGTCTTGACCCCCTCGAG
Organism: Pseudomonas sp. GM33; assembly: GCF_000282295.1. Lineage (NCBI taxonomy): Bacteria > Pseudomonadati > Pseudomonadota > Gammaproteobacteria > Pseudomonadales > Pseudomonadaceae > Pseudomonas > Pseudomonas sp. GM33. The sequence goes on along the minus strand of NZ_AKJO01000032.1, from coordinate 61,748 downwards.
GAGGCGTCCGAAGAAAAGGCGCCGAAACCTGAGGAAAAAGGTGGACTTGATCGCTGGTTAGTGTATGTGAACCCGATTGACCGGGAAATTCTGGTGCTACGTTTTGTCGCAGAGCTGGAGTTTCAGGAGATCGCAGACATCATGCATATGGGTTTGAGTGCAACAAAAATGCGGTACAAACGCGCTCTAGATAAATTGCGTGAGAAATTTGCAGGCATTGCTGAAACTTAGTTCAGCGCAAATATCTCTTACGTGTAGGCAAGTTCTGTTAGACTTGCCGCCGAGTTGTCCCCCGGTTTGCGGGACTGCTTCACAATCACCAGATGGGGATTTAACGGATGAAACTGAAAAACACCTTGGGCTTGGCCATTGGTACTCTTATTGCCGCTACTTCGTTCGGCGCATTGGCACAAGGCCAAGGCGCAGTTGAAGGCGAGCTCAACTACGGGAAGAAGTACAACGACAGCGTTAACAACGTTGAAGACGGCTACACTCCTGGCGCCTCCATCGGTTACTTCTTGACCGACGACGTATCGTTGAACTTCACCTACAACAACGATGACTACACCCGTTCGAACAACAACACCGGCAACCAGAAGATCGAGGGCGACCAGTTCGGTCTGAACGCTCAGTACCACTTCAACAACGCTGGCGACGCTCTGCGTCCTTACGTTCAAGGTGGTGTCAAGCACGGCAGCATGACCAACGTAGCCGCTGACGGCCACACCGGTCGTGACCAGTCGACTTTCCTGACTGCTGGCGCTGGCCTGAAGTACTACTTCCTCGAAAACGTCTACGCTCGTGCTGGCGTAGAAGCTGACTACAAGCTGGACAACGGCCGTTGGGACTACATCCCGTCCGTAGGTCTGGGTGTGAACTTCGGTGGCGGCAACAAGCCTGCTGCTGCTCCGGTTCCAGCACCAGAAGTCTGCTCCGACAGCGACAACGACGGCGTTTGCGACAACGTTGACAAGTGCCCGGACACCCCGGCCAACGTAACTGTTGACGCTGATGGCTGCCCAGCTGTTGCTGAAGTCGTTCGTGTAGAGCTGGACGTGAAGTTCGACTTCGACAAGTCGGTAGTCAAGCCAAACAGCTACGGCGACATCAAGAACCTGGCTGACTTCATGAAGCAGTACCCATCCACCACCACTACTGTTGAAGGTCACACTGACTCCGTCGGTCCTGACGCTTACAACCAGAAACTGTCCGAGCGTCGTGCAAACGCCGTTAAGCAAGTTCTGACCAACCAGTACGGTGTTGAATCGTCCCGCGTTCAGTCCGTTGGCTACGGCGAATCCCGCCCAGTTGCTGACAACAAAACTGAAGCTGGTCGCGCTGTTAACCGTCGCGTAGAAGCGCAGGTTGAAGCTCAAGCTAAGTAATTAGCCCACAGCTCTGAGAAAAGCCCGGCTCAGGCCGGGCTTTTCTTTGTCTGCGATTTGGGTTTTGGCGTTGCTTCCAAAGGATCGCAGCCTGCGGCAGCTCCTACAGGGATAAATGCCGAACCCCTGTAGGCGCTGCCGAAGGCTGCGATCTTTTGATTTCATCACAGGCCGCCACAGCACCGATCACCAGGATCGCCGGGCTTTTCAACTGGAAGCCATGGGCATCGTCCTCCATGGCTGTCAGGTCGCTCCAACATTCCCGTTGATGCGGCAGGGAAGCATTTTCGATCATTGCCACAGGCGTATCGGCTGCCATTCCACCGGCCAGCAGTTGCTCGCGAATTTCACTGAGCTTCGCCACTCCCATGTAGATCACCAGTGTCGTGCCACCTTGGGCCAGCGCTTGCCAGTTCAGGCTGCTGTCATCCTGAGTGTGGGCGGTCACCAGCGTTACCCCTCGAGCCACGCCGCGCAGGGTCAAAGGAATATCGCATTGCGTCGCGCCCGCCAGGCCGGCGGTGATGCCATTGACCAGCTCAACCTCGACACCACGCTCGCGCAACCACTGCGCTTCTTCACCGCCACGCCCGAAGATGCACGGGTCGCCACCCTTGAGGCGCACCACGCATTTGCCCTGACGGGCATAACGCAACATCAGGCGATGGATAAAGGCTTGCGGCGTTGAACGACAGCCGCCGCGCTTGCCCACCGGAATTATCCGCGCGCCGGGGCAGTGCTCCAGCACCGCGACGTTGACCAGATCGTCGATCAGCACGACATCCGCCTCTCTCAACGCCCGAACAGCTTTGAGGGTCAGTAATTCAGGATCACCGGGACCTGCACCCACCAGCCAGACTTTTGCGCTCATAGTGTTTTCCTCACGAGATGGCGGCTTGCGGCTGCGCGGTAGCGGCCAGCAAACGCTTTATTTCCGGGACGCAGGAGCCGCATTGCGTGCCGCAACCCAATTCTTGTTTCAACCCAGGCAAGTCCAGGCCGCGGCGGATGCCGGCGCAGACCGCGTTGTGGCTGACGTTTTTGCAGTTGCACAGGGTTTTGTTACCGATCGCTTCGGCGTCAACCTGGCCCGGCGGGGCACTCAAGGGCGCGAGCAGCCAGCGCCGTAGCTGTTCATCGGCGCGACCTTCGAGCCAGAGGTTTTGCAGCCAGTGCCGGGCGAGGGTTTCACCCGCCAGGCGGATCGCGGTGATCCGGCCGTTCTCGATTCGCACCCGCTTACCGATGGAGCGTCGTGGATCGTCGTAGGCCAGCACCGGTCCGTCGTTCAGCCCCAGGCATTGATCGATATCGCGCAGCAGTTGCGGATCTGGCGCGGTGGCGCTGGCAGCGCGTATGAGCAGCGCAGGGCGCTCACGACCGGTCAGGCTGAGGCTGACGTAGGAAAACGTCTCGCAGAGGGGGCGTAGAGTCTCAAAGTGTTGTTGGACATCGCCCTCTATCAGCGCGAAAAGGTGCCAAGGCAATTGCACCGGTTCCAGGCGCACGCCGCTGTGTTTGAGCTCCGGTTGTTTCGACAACGGGTCGAAGGCGGGCAGGGTGAGGCTGTTCACGCCCCCCTTGAGAAAGCGGTCACCAAAATGCATCGGCAAGAAGGCTTGGCCCGGACGCACGCTGTCGTCACTGGCGACCGGCACGATCACCGCGCCGCGGCGGCTTTTCAGGCTGATCAAATCACCCGTTTGCAGGCGATGCCTGCGCAGCTCATCCGGGTGCAGGCTCAACACGGCTTCACTGACATGGCCGAACAACTGCGCGGCTGTGCCGGTGCGGCTCATCCCGTGCCACTGATCGCGCAGACGACCGGTGATCAGTGTCAGCGGGAAGCGCGCATCCCGTTGTTCCTTGGCGGCGCGATACGGATCGGCCACGAACTGCGCGCGCCCGCTGGAGGTCGGGAAAATGCCGTCGAGATAGAGGCGGGCGGAGCCTGCGCTGGACCCTGAAGGAAAGGGCCATTGCTGCGGGCCGATGGCGTCGATCAATTCGTGGCTGATCCCGGACAAGTCCAGATCCCGGCCACGCGTCAGCTGTTTGTATTCGTCGAAGACCTGCGCCGGGGTGTCAAAGGCAAACAGGCTGGTCGCTGCTGGACGCAGATGTTTCTCCAGACGCTGTGCGAAATCCACCGTGATGGTCCAGTCCGGGCGCGCTTCACCCGGTGCGACGATCGCGCGGCGGACGTGGGAAATACGCCGTTCGGAGTTGGTCACCGTGCCGTCCTTTTCACCCCAACTGGCGGCGGGCAACAACAGGTCGGCAAACCTGGCGGTTTCGGTGGTGCGAAAGGCCTCCTGCAAGACCACGAACGGGCAGGCCTCCAGCGCCGCGCGCACGGCCGCCTGATCGGGAAGAGACTGCGCGGGGTTGGTGCAGGCGATCCACAAGGCTTTGATCTTGCCGCTGCCCACCTGCTCAAACAACTCGATGGCAGTCAGCCCCGGGTTTTCAGGCAGTTGATCAACACCCCAGTAAGCGGCCACATCGGCACGGTGCTCAGGGTTGGCGGCGTCCCGATGGCCCGGCAGCAGGTTGGACAGGCTTCCGGTTTCCCGCCCGCCCATGGCATTCGGCTGACCGGTCAAGGAGAAAGGACCTGCACCCGGACGGCCAATCTGCCCGGTAGCCAGGTGCAGATTGATCAGTGCACTGTTTTTCGCGCTGCCAGCGGTGGACTGGTTCAACCCCATGCACCACAGCGACAGAAAGCTCGGTGATGTGCCGATCCATTCAGCACATTGCTGCAATTGCCCGACGCTGATTCCGCAGAGCTGCGACACCATCTGCGGCGTGTAATCGCGCACCAGTTTCTTCAGCTCGGGCAAGCCTTCGGTATGGTCCTTGATAAAGTCACGGTCGATCCAGTCTTCCCACAGCAGCAGATGCAGAATCCCATGGAACAGGGCGACATCGGTGCCGGGCAAAATCGCCAGGTGCAGGTCAGCCAGATCGCAGGTGTCCGTCCGACGTGGGTCAATGACGATGACTTTCATCTGCGGCCGGCGGGATTTGGCTTCTTCCAGTCGGCGAAACAGTACTGGGTGGGCGTAGGCCATGTTACTGCCGACGATCATCACGCAATCGCTCAATTCCAGGTCTTCATAGCTGCATGGCGGGGCGTCGGCGCCCAGGCTGCGCTTGTAGCCGACCACCGCCGACGACATGCACAGCCGTGAATTGCTGTCGATGTTGTTGGTGCCCACTAGCGCCCGAGCCAGTTTGTTGAAGGCGTAGTAGTCCTCGGTCAGCAACTGCCCGGAAATGTAGAACGCCACGCTGTCCGGGCCATGCTCAGCAATGGTTTGGGCGAAAACGCTGGCGGCGTGATCAAGCGCGGTATCCCAGTCGGTGCGGCTGCGCGCCAGGCCTTTGCCCAGGCGCAGTTCCGGGTACAGCGCCCTTGCCGTCAAGTCGCCGGTCAAATGCAGGGTTGATCCCTTGCTGCACAATTTGCCGAAATTGGCCGGGTGCGCCGGATCGCCGCTGACGCCGAGGATGCGCTCGCCGTCATGCTCGATCAGCACGCCGCAGCCGACCCCGCAATAGCAGCAGGTGGACGCGGTGATCTGGCGGTCCATCAGCCTGCGTCCCGCAGGGCCAGCATCACTCGGCCATTTTCGACCCGCGCCGGATGGTGGTGGGCGCAGCCGACGTCCGGGGCCAGGGCTTCGCCGCTTTCCAGATCGATTTGCCAGTTGTGCAGTGGGCAGGCGACGCGTTTGCCGTAGATCAAACCTTGGGACAGCGGTCCGCCCTTGTGCGGGCAACGGTCGTCGAGGGCGAACACTTCATCGTCGCTGGTACGAAAAATCGCGATGTCGCCTTTAGGGCCGGCAACGATCCGCGAGCCCAGGGCATTGATTTCATCCAGTGCGCAGATATCCAGCCAGTTCATGCCAGCACCTCCAGGTTTTTCACAGGGATGACGTCGAATTCTTTTTTCAGTTGCGGCTGTTCCAGGCGTTCCTTCCACGGGTCCTGTTCGAACGACAGGGAAAACTGCAGGCGATCGTTGAGCGCCTTGCGCCGCTCTGGGTCTTCCAGCACGGCTTTCTTGATGTGGTCCATGCCGACCCGTTGCAGGTAGTGCACGGTGCGTTCGAGGTAAAAGGCTTCTTCGCGATAGAGTTGCAGGAATGCGCCGTTGTATTCGCGGACTTCTTCGGCGGTTTTCAGTTTGACGAAGAATTCCGCGACTTCGGTCTTGATCCCGCCGTTGCCGCCGATGTACATCTCCCAGCCGGAATCGACGCCGATGATGCCTACGTCCTTGATGCCCGCTTCCGAGCAGTTGCGCGGGCAACCGGAGACAGCCAGTTTCACTTTGTGCGGCGACCACATGTTGAACAGGTCATGTTCCAGTTCGATGCCCAACTGCGTGGAGTTCTGGGTGCCAAAGCGGCAGAACTCGCTGCCGACGCAGGTCTTCACGGTGCGGATGGATTTGCCGTAGGCATGGCCGGACGGCATGTCGAGGTCTTTCCAGACGCCCGGCAAGTCCTGCTTCTTGATCCCCAGCAAGTCGATGCGCTGGCCGCCGGTGACCTTGACCATCGGTACGTTGTACTTGTCGGCAACGTCGGCAATGCGCCGCAGTTCCGAAGGATTGGTCACGCCGCCCCACATCCGCGGGACGACCGAGTAGGTGCCGTCTTTCTGAATGTTGGCGTGGGCGCGTTCGTTGATCAGGCGCGATTGCGGATCATCCTTGGCTTCCCCCGGCCAGGTGGAAATCAGGTAGTAGTTGAGCGCCGGCCGGCAGGTGGCGCAGCCGTTGGGTGTACGCCAGTTCAGGTAGCTCAGGGTGCCGGCGATGGTCAGCAGGTGCTGCTCGCGGATGGCCTGGCGGATTTGCCCGTGGTTGAGGTCGCTGCAGCCGCAGATGGCCTTTTCGCTTTTCGGTTTGACGTCGGCGGCGCCGCCCACCGTGTTGATCAGGATCTGCTCCACCAACCCCGCGCACGAACCGCAGGAGCTGGCAGCCTTGGTGTGTTTCTTCACTTCGTCGACACTGAACAGCCCGTGTTCCTGAATGGCTTTGACGATGGTGCCTTTGCACACGCCGTTGCAGCCGCAGACTTCGGCCGTGTCGGCCATGCTCATGGCTTTGTCCTGGCCCTGGTGCCCTACGTCACCCAAAGCGTTTTCGCCAAACATCAGATGATCGCGGATCTCACTGATGGCGTGGTTTTCACGGATCTGCCGGAAGTACCAGCCGCCGTCGGCCGTATCGCCATACAGGCAGGCGCCGACCAGCACGTCGTCCTTGATCACCAGTTTCTTGTAGACCCCGCCAATCGGGTCGGAGAGGGTGATGGTCTCGGTGCCTTCACCGCCCATGAAGTCGCCGGCGGAGAACAGATCGATGCCGGTGACTTTCAATTTGGTCGAGGTCACCGACCCCTTGTAAGTGGCAAAACCCAGTTGGGCGAGGTGGTTGGCGCAGACTTTGGCCTGTTCGAACAGTGGCGCCACCAGACCGTAGGCGATGCCGCGGTGGCTGGCGCACTCGCCAATGGCGTAGATCCGCGGGTCATAGGTTTGCAGGGTGTCGTTGACCAGAATCCCGCGGTTGCACGGAATGCCCGATTTCTCTGCCAGTTCGGTATTGGGGCGAATGCCGGCAGCCATCACCACCAGGTCAGCGGGGATGATGTCGCCATTCTTGAATTGCACCGAACCGACCCGGCCATTGCCCGCGTCGTGCAAGGCCTGGGTTTGCTCGCACAGACGGAAATGCAGGCCGCGAGACTCCAGGGCGGTTTGCAGCAACTGGCCGCTGGTTTTGTCCAGTTGCCGCTCCAGCAGCCACTCGCCGAGATGCACCACGGTGACGTGCATGCCCCGCAGCATCAGGCCGTTGGCGGCCTCCAGGCCGAGCAGGCCGCCACCGATCACCACGGCGTGCCGGTAGGTTTTCGCGGTGTCGATCATGGCCTGGGTATCGGCGATGTCGCGGTAGCCGATCACGCCCTCGAGGGTGTTGCCGGGAATGGGCAGGATGAAAGGCGTCGAGCCGGTGGCGATCAGCAGGCGATCGTATTCGGCTTCACTGCCGTCTTCGGCAATGACCCGGCGCTTGACCCGGTCGATCTCCACCACTTTGCGGTTGAGCAGCAGTTTGATGTTGTTGTCCAGGTACCAGTCCAGATCGTTGAGCACGATCTCTTCGAAGGTCTGTTCGCCCGCCAGCACCGGCGACAACAAGATGCGGTTGTAGTTGGTGTGCGGTTCGGCGCCGAAGACCGTGATGTCGTACAGCTCGGTGCTCAGCTTGAGCAGTTCTTCCAGGGTCCGGACCCCGGCCATGCCGTTGCCGATCATCACCAGTTTTAGTTTTTTCATCAGGTTCTCCGGGGAGTCCAGGCCTGCCTCATCAGGGTTCAGGCCATGCTCGACAAATTTTGCGCAAACAAAAAAAGGCGTCCCGCTAGTTGCCTAGCGAGGACGCCTTTGTCCTGGTCCCGTTCTCTCGGGAAGTGCAGCCTTCGTCGTTGAAGCCTGCGCTTTATGTCTGTTGAAAGAGGTAATGCACTGGTTGTGCCAAGTCGCTCAGGCCCCGTGTTTGTTGGCGTTCTTCCCGTTCGCAAGGGCAGGGCCGCGAGGGGATGCACCGATTCAAGGCGCGTTGCCCGCTAATGGAGCGCCACCACCAGCAGCACCAGGTTGAGCAGCAGCGATACCAGCGCCAATGTCCGCCAGACTTTCAGCGGCTCGCGTTCCAGCAAGGGTTTGGGGCGCACGCTCAAACTGCGGCGCTCCCCCTGCTCGATCAGCAGCAACCATTCTTCCGCCGTTTCGAAACGCTGTTCGGGGGCCGCCGCCACGGCGCGTTCCAGGTGATGGGCGATCCAGTCCGGCAGGTCGGGCCGGTAGCGGCTGGCATTGACCGGGAGACCAAACCTCGGACGCTGGAACGCTTCGATTTCGCCATAGGGATAGTGCCCGGTGAGCAGGAAATACAAGGTCACACCAACGGCATACAGGTCCTGCTGTGGCGTCGGCACGTCGCCACGAAAGGCTTCCGGCGCGATGTAACTGGGTGTACCCGGCAAAGCCCAGGGCAGGTCTTGCGAGAGACCGGGGCAGTAGGCGAGGCCGAAATCCAGCAGGCGCAGTTCACCGTCGTCCCCCAGCAACAGGTTTTCCGGTTTGATATCGCGATGCAGAATCTGCCGTCGATGCAACAGGCCGACCGCTCGCAGCAAGCGTTCGGCGATGTCTTGCCACTGGGGCAGCGGCAACGGTCCGCTTTGCTCATGCCGTTGCGCCAGGGTAGCGCCCGAATATTCGCGCATCACGTAGTACAAGTGCTGACGCTGACTGGCGGCATGCACTTCAGGAAAATGCCGACCGGCCACGCGTTTGAGAAACCACTCTTCCGACAGCAACGCTTGCCCGGCCTGATGATCGTCGTGCAGGCGCCCCGGCAGGGTTTTCAGCAGCCAGGGTCGTTGCTGAGTGTCGCGCACGCGATAAAGCAGCGATTGCTGGCTTTGTGCGACGATCCCTTCGACCTGCCAGCCCTCGAACGTCTGACCCGGTTTCAGGGCGGGCGGAAGTGGCCATTGCTGCAAGTGCATCAATGCATCGCCAATGCTCGCTTCGCCGAGGGCGTCGACCCGCACCAGCAAGGCGCTGGCGTTGTCCTGGCTGCCTGCCAGGTGTGCGGCATTGACCAGGGTCTGCGCAGCACTGTGCAAGTCCGGTTGATCACGCAGGATCGCCGCAATGGCGGTATCGCCCAGGACGGCCCAGATGCCGTCGCTGAGCAGGACGAAACTTTCATCAAGGCGCAATTCACCGTCGAGAAAATCCAGCACCAGATGTTGATCGAGGCCCAGCGCCCGTTTCAGCACATGCTGCATGCCCGGCTGGTCCCAGACGTGATCCTCGCTGACTCGCTGCAATCGGTCGGCGTGCCAGCGATACACCCGGCAATCGCCGACATGGGCCAGGGTAAAACGCCGGCCACGCAGGACCAGCGCACTGAGGGTGGTCAGCAGCGGTTGTCCGCCGCCGTTGGCCTGCAACCAGCGGTTTTGCGCCAGCAACAGGCGATCAAGTGCCTGCGCCACGCTCCAGGTTTCCGGCGTGGCGTAGTAATCCAGCGCCAGGGCCTGCAGCGTCGAACGGGCCGCCAGGCCGCCATCGGCGCACTGGCTGACACCGTCGGCGATGGCGAACAGGTAACCTTTGCTCGCCGCCAGCGCCGGGGCCGGCGTGACCAGGCGCAGGGCATCCTGATTCTCCTCGCGCGGGCCGATGGCGCTGGCTTCGGCGAAACTCAGTTGCAGGCTCATCTAGGCATCACACCCGCGCAGCCGTCACGGCCGCCGAACCCCAGGTGGTTCTCCAGCGCCGTTTCACGCCGTGCAGGCCGAACCAGGCGAGAACGCCGAGGCTGGCGAACAACCACAGCGCCAGTTGATAACTACCGGTGCTTTGCTTGATCGCACCCATGCCGGCCGCGAGGGCAAAACCACCGATGCCGCCGGCCATGCCGATCAGGCCGGTCATCACACCGATCTCCCGACGAAAACGCTGCGGCACCAACTGGAACACCGCGCCATTGCCGGCACCCAGGCCGAGCATGGTGCAGACGAAAAGTGCGAGTGCGGCGTAGGAATTCGGCAGATTGAAACCGACCGCGGTAATGCAGATCGCCGCGACGGTGTACATCGCCAACAGGGTCCGAATACCACCGAACCGGTCAGCCAGCGCGCCGCCCAAGGGGCGCATCAGGCTGCCGCCGAACACGCAGGCCGCCGTGTAGTAACCCGCCGTCACCGGGCTCAGGCCGTACTGGTCGTTGAAATAGCCGGGCAGGGCGCTGGCCAGGCCGATGAAGCCGCCGAACGTCACGCTGTAGAAAAACATGAACCACCAGCTGTCACGATCACCCAGGGCCTTGAAGTAGTCGGCCATGGATTTGGCTTTTGGTCGCTCGGGGGCGTTTTTCGCCAGCCAGGCAAAGACGATCAGGGTCAGGATCAGCGGAATCAGGGCGAAGCCGAACACGTTGCTCCAGCCAAACGCTGCCGCCAGTACCGGGGCGATCAGTGCGGCGAATACCGTACCCGAGTTGCCGGCGCCGGCGATGCCCATGGCCTTGCCTTGATGCTGCGGCGGATACCACTGTGAGGCAAGTGGCAGGGCAACGGCAAAGGACGCACCGGCCATGCCGAGGAACAGACCCAGCAGCAGCGCTTGCTCGTAGCTGTGGATGCCGAGTTTCCAGGCGCCGAACAGCGCGCAGATCACGATGACCTGACCGATCAGGCCGGCGGTTTTGGGCGACAGGCGATCAGCCAGCATCCCCATGACAAAACGCAAGACCGCCCCGGCCAGAATCGGCGTGGCCACCACCAGCCCGCGTTGCTGTGTCGTCAGGTGCAGGTCGGCGGCGATCTGTACCGCCAGAGGGCCGAGCAGATACCAGACCATGAAGCTCAGGTCGAAGTAGAGGAAGGCTGCGAACAATGTGGGGGTATGGCCGGATTTCCAGAAGCTTGAATTCATTGCGCACCTCAGCTGTGAAGAGTCTCGAAAGGAGTCATGAGCTTGCAGGTGGGGCGCCGCTACGGCCGCTCCACCGGCCCCGTGCTGTGGGGCCAAAACGAAAAAACGCCGCCACCCGATCCGCCAAGGGCAAATGAGGTGAGCGACGTCTTTGTCGTAGGTGGGGCAACCGCCGTTGGTTACCTGTGGTGATTACTTAGCGAGATCTGTGCCAACAACTGAAACCGGGTCGCCGCCATTCGCGAGCAAGCCCGCTCCCACATGGATAGTTGGTGTCCACAAAACATGTGGGAGCGGGTTTGCTCGCGAAGGCGATAGAACATTCACCACAGGGCTTCAGCCAAGCAACTCGCTCATGGCAATAATCTGCTCCGCCACTTGAATCAGCTTCTGCTGGCGGCTCATCGCCTGGCGGCGCATCAGTGTGTAGGCCTCTTCTTCGTTACAGTCCTTCATTTTCATCAGCAGCCCTTTGGCCAGCTCGATGCGCTTGCGCTCGGCCAGTTGCTGGTCGCGGGCCTGCAACTGGGCACGCAAAGCCTGATCGCTTTCGAAGCGTGCCATGGCCACATCGAGAATCGGCTGCAGGCGCTGGGCGTGAATGCCTTCGACAATGTAGGCACTGACCCCGGACTTGATCGCCTGGCGCATCACATCGGGGTCATGTTCGTCGGTGAACATCACAATCGGTCGTGGCTGGTCGCGAGTGACCAGCACCACTTGCTCCATGACATCGCGGCCGGGTGACTCGGTATCGATCAGAATCACGTCCGGACGCACCATTTCGACGCGTTCGGGCAAGTCGATGGTCAGGCCGGACTCATCGATTACTTCGAACCCGGCCTCGGTCAAGGCGGCCTTCAGGCGTCCGACTTTTTTCGCGGTGTCGTTGATCAGCAGGATACGCAGCATGTTCGTCGTCTCCTGTCAGCGGCTGGCGGATCGGTGTGAGCTGTCGCTCATGGCGTGCAGTTTGAAACTGCGGGCATAACCGGCCGGGTCCGAACCGTCCCAGATCTTGCCGTCGATCAATTGACTGCTACGCATCTCCTTGCCCGGTGCCGCGACACCTGCAGCGCTGGCCGCCTCACGATACAAGTCTAGTTGATGGACTTGGCGGGTCACGGCGAGGTAATCCGGGTCATCGCGCAACAAGCCCCAGCGACGGAACTGGGTCATGAACCACATGCCGTCGGACAGGTACGGCAGATTGACCTCGCCTTCACCATGGAAGCGCAGGGCGTGCGGGTCTTGCCAGCGATTGCCCAGGCCATCGACATAGTCGCCCAGCAGGCGTGGCTCGATGCATTCCAGCGGCGCATCGAGGTATTGCGCGGCACTGAGCAATTGCGCGGTGCTGCGACGATTTTCACGGCTTTCTTCGATGAAGCGGCTGGCTTCCAGCACCGCCATCACCAACACCCGCGCGGTATTGGGGTATTGCTCGACGAACGCACGGGTGCAACCGAGGACCTTTTCCGGGTGATCGGGCCAGAGGGTCTGGGTCGTGGCCAGGGTGAAACCGAGGTCCTGTTGCACGGCGCTGGCGGACCAGGGTTCGCCGACACAGAACCCGTCAATGCGCCCGGCCCGCAGGTGGGCGACCATTTGCGGCGGCGGCACCACGACGCTGTCGACATCCAGCAGCGGGTGTATACCCTGGCTGGCGAGCCAGTAATACAACCACATGGCGTGGGTGCCGGTAGGAAACGTCTGGGCGAAGGTGAGTTTTGGGCGAGTTTGGTGCACGTGCCGATCCAATGCCTCAGGACTGGTCACCCCAAGCGACTGCAAGCCGCGGGACAGATTGATGCTCTGGCCGTTTTGATTCAGGCCCATCAACACCGCCATGTCGGTCGCGGCCACGCCACCGATGCCCAGGTGGACGGCGTAAATCAGGCCGTAGAGGCTGTGGGCGGCATCGAGTTCGCCGCTCACCAGTTTGTCCCGCAGGTTGGCCCAGGACGTTTGGCGCTTGAGGTTCAGGGTCAAGCCATAGGGTTGGGCGAAGCCCTGGGTGGCGGCGACCACCACCGAGGCGCAGTCGCTCAGGGCCATGAAGCCGAGATTGATTTCGGTTTTTTCCGGGGCATCGCTGCCATTGACCCAGGCCAGAGGGCCGGCTGACGGTTCGTTCATCGCGCGTTCACCTTGCAAAAAAAACGTCGTCCCGGGTCCGTGCAGGGGCAGGCCGGGGACGACGCCATTGTCTTTGCACCCATTCCGACGCTGGCAGGGGTGCTGGTGCCCGGAATGGTGCAAGGCATATGCCATTAACCGCTGATTTGAACGCGCGCCTCGCTTGCCACCCCGTAGCCCGGCTATAATCGCCGCCTCAATTCGCCGCCAATCGAGTCAAATCCGCCCATGTACACCCTGGCCCGTCAGCTGTTGTTCAAACTCTCCCCGGAAACCTCCCACGATCTGTCCCTGGACCTGATCGGCGCGGGCGGGCGTCTTGGACTCAACGGCTTGCTGTGCAAGGCTCCGGCGAAGAAGCCGGTGAATGTCATGGGCCTGGACTTCCCGAACCCGGTGGGCCTGGCCGCCGGTCTGGACAAGAACGGCGCGGCCATCGATGGATTCGCCCAACTGGGTTTCGGCTTTGTCGAAATCGGGACCATCACCCCGCGTCCGCAGCCGGGCAACCCCAAGCCGCGCCTGTTCCGTTTGCCGGAAGCCGAGGCGATCATCAATCGCATGGGCTTCAACAACCTCGGCGTCGACCACCTGCTGGCCCGCGTGGCGGCGGCCAAATACAAGGGCGTGCTGGGCATCAACATCGGCAAGAACTTCGATACGCCGGTCGAGCGGGCCGTGGACGACTACCTGATCTGCCTGGACAAAGTGTACGCCCACGCCAGCTATGTGACGGTCAACGTCAGTTCGCCGAATACGCCGGGCCTGCGCAGTCTGCAATTCGGCGATTCGCTCAAGCAGTTGCTGGCCGATCTGGCCGAGCGCCGCGCGGAACTGGCCTTGCGTCATGGCAAGCATGTACCGCTGGCGATCAAGATCGCGCCGGACATGAGTGACGAAGAAACTGCACAGGTTGCACAAGCGCTGATCGAAACCGGAATGGATGCGGTCATCGCCACCAACACCACCCTGAGCCGCGTCGGCGTCGAAGGCATGGAGCATGGCGACGAGGCCGGTGGTCTGTCCGGCGCACCGGTTCGCGACAAGAGCACCCACACCGTGAAGGTGCTGGCATCGGAGCTGGGTGGTCGCCTGCCGATCATCGCGGCCGGCGGCATTACCGAAGGCAAGCACGCCGCAGAGAAAATCACCGCGGGCGCGAGCCTGGTGCAGATCTATTCGGGCTTCATCTACAAGGGCCCGGCGCTGATTCGCGAGTCCGTAGACGCCATCGCAGCCCTGCGCTGAGCCCTGCTTGGGGGCTTTTTGTGGCGAGGGGGCTTGCCCCCGTTGGGTCGCGAAGCGGCCCCGAAAACAAACGACTCGGTGTGCCAGGAAAAAACACGGCTGCTTCGCAGCCGAACGGGGGCAAGCCCCCTCGCCACAAGGGTATCGTCGCTGAGTTTGGAGCAGGCATAAAAAAGGGCCCCTTTAAAGGAGCCCCTGGGCCGCAGCCCGCCGTCCGGATGGGACGTGCGTGGTTAATTCAGTACAAAATCAGATTGTCGTGTCGGAGTGTTGTGCCCTGTAATTAGCCGACGGCGTGAAGTTCGTTGAGTCTGTGGATTCCCGCAGTGCCGGTCATACCGTCCCAGTTGTCGCCGCGTCCTTCTCGCCAGCCGTTGATCCAGGCTTGGCGTACCGACGGTAGAGTAAATGGGCAAAGCTCACGGGATTTGCCACCAACGCCATATTGATATCCGCGCAAAAATGCTCTTTCCAACGGATCACGCTTAAGTCTTCTCATAGGGTGTTGCCCTCACTTGTTGACTGTATTTATCGCGTCGACCTCTATTGAGGTCTGGCAGAAAAACTCTGCCGTTGGGGGCTCGTTGCCGGCGTGACGAGCCAAGGTGTTGGCGTCATTGCGGCGCCAACCTGAGTTGAGTTCTAACCAATGCGTCACATCGAGGGAATGATCGTTTTGTCATAAGGACGTAACCATTCATGTGTTAAGGCCATAAGTAACAGAGTGTTTGTAGCGTATTTATTAGCCAAACCCCGGTATGATCGGCTCTGCGCTGGATGATGGGCTTAATCCTTTAGTGAGAATGGCTCCCGTTCCCGGGAGGTACTATTCGACGAAGGGTCGACTTATGACATTTCATTGCATCAACTTTTTTATCTGTCCTTGCATCTAAGCTCATTTAACCCGAGCAGCAGGGGTGGAACGGCACACCTTCGTGCCACGCGGGCGCTCTTCGAGAAAAGCGCCTGATTGAAAACCGGACCGGCAATGCGTTGCCCGGTCACTCAGCTAAAGGTTCTGGAATTCCCATGTCCGATCGTTTCGAACTCTTCCTCACTTGCCCAAAAGGCCTTGAAGGCCTGCTCATCGAGGAAGCCGTCGGGCTTGGCCTTGAGGAAGCGCGGGAGCACACCTCTGCCGTGCGCGGCATGGCCACCATGGAAACCGCTTATCGCCTGTGCCTGTGGTCACGCTTGGCCAACCGCGTGCTGCTGGTGCTCAAGCGTTTCCCGATGAAGGACGCCGAAGACCTGTACCACGGCGTGCTGGACATCGAGTGGCAAGACCACATGCTCAACGACGGCACCCTGGCCGTCGAATTCAGCGGCCATGGCTCGGGTATCGACAACACTCACTTCGGCGCGCTGAAGGTCAAGGACGCCATCGTCGACAAACTGCGGACCCCGCAAGGCGACCGTCCGTCCATCGACAAGCTCAATCCGGACCTGCGCATTCACCTGCGCCTGGACCGCGGCGAAGCCATTCTGTCCCTCGACCTGTCCGGCCACAGCCTGCACCAGCGAGGCTATCGCCTGCAGCAAGGTGCGGCACCGCTGAAGGAAAACCTCGCGGCCGCCATCCTGATCCGTTCCGGCTGGCCACGTATCGCGGCCGAAGGCGGCGCGCTGGCCGACCCGATGTGCGGTGTCGGTACGTTCCTGGTGGAAGCGGCGATGATCGCCGCGGACATCGCGCCGAACCTGCGCCGCGAGCAATGGGGCTTCACTGCCTGGCTCGGTCACGTCCCGGCGTTGTGGAAAAAACTCCACGAAGAAGCGTCCGAGCGCGCCGCGGCCGGCCTGGCCAGGACGCCGCTGTGGATCCGTGGCTACGAAGCCGATCCGCGCCTGATTCAACCGGGTCGCAACAACGTCGAGCGGGCCGGCCTGAGCGAGTGGATCAAGATCTACCAGGGTGAAGTCGCGACGTTCGAGCCGCGCCCGGACCAGAACCAGAAAGGCCTGGTGATCTGCAACCCTCCGTACGGCGAGCGTCTGGGCGACGAGGCGAGCCTGCTCTACCTCTACCAGAACCTCGGCGAACGCCTGCGTCAGGCCTGCCTGAACTGGGAAGCGGCGGTGTTCACCGGCGCGCCGGACCTGGGCAAGCGCATGGGCATCCGCAGCCACAAGCAGTATTCGTTCTGGAACGGCGCCTTGCCGTGCAAGCTGCTGCTGATCAAGGTGCTGCCCGATCAGTTCGTCACCGGCGAGCGTCGTACGCCGGAACAGCGCCAGGTCGAGCGTGAGCAAGCCGCCTACGATCAGGCGCCGAACGAACCGCAGGAACGCAAGTTCAACAAAAACGGCAACCCGATCAAACCGACGCCGGCACCGGCTCCGGTGGTCGAGCAGCCGCGCCTGAGCGAAGGCGGGCAGATGTTCGCCAACCGCCTGCAAAAGAACCTCAAGGCCCTGGGCAAGTGGGTCAAGCGTGAAGGTATCGACTGCTACCGCGTGTACGACGCCGACATGCCGGAATATTCCATGGCCATCGACCTGTATCACGACTGGGTCCATGTTCAGGAGTACGCCGCGCCGAAATCCATCGATCCGGAAAAAGCGTCGGCCCGCATGTTCGATGCCCTGGCAGCCATCCCGCAGGCGCTGAACATCGACAAGAACCGTGTGGTGGTCAAGCGCCGCGAGCGTCAGAGCGGCACCAAACAGTACGAGCGCCAGGCGGCGCAGGGCAAATTTGTCGAGGTCAATGAAGGCGGTGTGAAGTTGCTGGTGAACCTCACCGACTACCTCGACACCGGTCTGTTCCTCGACCATCGGCCGATGCGCATGCGTATCCAGAAAGAGGCAGCCGGCAAACGCTTCCTCAATCTGTTCTGCTACACCGCAACGGCCAGTGTGCATGCGGCCAAGGGCGGCGCGCGCAGCACCACCAGTGTCGACCTGTCGAAAACCTATCTGGACTGGGCGCGTCGCAACCTGTCGCTGAACGGTTTTTCCGACAAGAACCGCCTGGAGCAGGGCGATGTGATGGCGTGGCTCGAAGCCAGTCGTGACGAGTACGACCTGATTTTCATCGACCCGCCGACGTTCTCCAACTCCAAGCGCATGGAAGGCGTGTTCGACGTGCAGCGCGATCAGGTGCAACTGATCGACCTGGCCATGGCGCGCCTGGCACCCGGTGGCGTGTTGTACTTCTCCAACAACTTCCGCAAGTTCGAACTGGAGGCCAATCTCGGCGAGCGCTATGCGGTCGAGGACATCACCGCCCAGACCCTCGATCCGGATTTTGCGCGCAACGCCAAGATCCATCGTGCCTGGAAAATCATGGCACGCTAAATAGCTGTGTAGGAGCGAGCCTGCTCGCGAGGGTCGATAACGATAACGCGTGCTTTCTGAAAGCACGCGGTGTTCTTGAGTCCATCGCGAGCAGGCTCGCTCCTACAGGGTGCTGGTCAAATTAGTGGCTAATAGCTATAACTCAACTCAGGGCCAAAGGGCTTTCCCGCACCTGGCGTTTGTTTTGAGTTGCGCTTTATGTCGTTGCACGCCGTGCGCCCCAAGATCCTGGGTTTAATCAGCGAAGATGCCTCGGCCTGGCTGGTCGCGCTGCTGGTTTTGTTGATCGGCGGGGTGCTCACCGGGTTGCTGGCGTGGTCGACGCTGAATCTGTTTCACCATCAATTGCGGCAACGCTTTCAACTGCTGGCCAGTGAGCGTTACAGCCGTATCGAAGAACGTTTCGAAGATCAGGAGCAGCGCCTCGATGGCCTGCGCCGGTTTTTCGCCAATTCCGGTTCAGTGTCCCGAGCGGAATTCGACGGCTATACCCAACCTTTGCTGCTGCGAACCCAGGCGTATTCCTACGCCCAGCGGGTCACTCGTGACGAGCGGGCGGCGTTCGAGCAACGGGTGCGAGACGAGGGCTTGAACGGCTTCACCCTGAGAGAGCTCAACGCCGACGGCCAATTGCAACTGGCCGGTGAGCGTGATGAGTACGTGGCGGTGTTGTACAGCCAGACGCAAAGCAAACTCGGCGCTCCCCTCGGTTATGACTTGCTGGCCCAGCCGCTGCGGCGTGCCACGCTCGCTCGGGCCGATCTGCGTGGCGGCATGGCGGTGTCGCAACCGATGCATCTGGTGAGTATCGAACCGGCCTATGCGCGCGGCGTGCTGCTGGTCGCGCCGGTCACGCAGCGCACCGGACAGGACCACAACGCCACGAAACCCTACGGGTATGTGATGGCCGTGATCAGCATGCGCCAATTGCTGGCGGACGGACTTCCGGAAGCGAGTCGCGACTATCTCTCGGTACGCATCCTCGATTTGTCGACCGACGACCAGCACGAAGTGCTGTTCGAGTCGCCCAACCCGCCAGCCGTAAGCGAGCTGTCGGCCACGCGCCTGTTGCGTATGGCCGACCATGACTATCAGGTCGATATCCAGCCCTCCGACGCGTTCGTGCAGGCCAACCATTCCTCCGTGACCAGTCTGGTCGTGTTGGGTGGATTGCTCAGCCTGTTGCTCAGCGCCTTGCTCTATGTGTTGGTCAGTCAGCGGCAGCGGGCGTTGAGACTGGTCGAGCAGCGTACCCAGGAGCTGCGCGATCGGGAACAGGAGCTGCGCGGCACCCATGGTCAGTTGCGTGGCGTGCTGAATGCCGCCACCCAGGTTGCGATCATCGCCACCGACCTGCGCGGCGTCATCAGCACTTTCAACGCCGGTGCCGAGCAGATGCTTGGCTATAGCAGTGCCGAAGTGGTCGGCCATATGACCCTGGAGAACCTGCACCTGCCCCGGGAGCTGGCCGGTCGTTCGGCCGAGTTGAGCGCGCGCTATGGCAAGCCGGTGCCGACCTGCCAGGCGATGCTGGTGGAAGGCGACGTGGAGGGCAGTCACGAGGCGCGGGAGTGGACCCTGGTGCGCGGCGATGGCAGCCATCTGATGGTCAACATGCTCGCCACGCCGGTGCTCGACGAGCAAGGCCTGTGGGTCGGGCACCTGGCGGTGTGCATCGACATCACCGAACGCAAGCGGGTCCATGAAGCGCTCGCGGCGCGGGACCTGCTGTTGAAGAAACTCAGCGCCCACGTGCCCGGTGGCATCTACCAGTTCAAGATGGAGTTCGACGGGCGCTTCAGCGTGATCTATGCCAGCGACGGCATTCGCGATATCTACGAGCTGGAACCCGACGTACTGTTGCTCAATGCCGAAGCGATCTTCACCCGGATTCACCCCCAGGACGCTACCCGCGTCCGCGCCTCGATCCGCGCTTCGGCCGAAACCCTCAGCCCCTGGCGCGAGGAGTACCGCGTGCAACTGCCGCAACGCGGGGTGCGTTGGGTGCGCGGCGAAGCCACTCCGGAGGAACTGCCCGGTGGCGGCGTGCTCTGGCACGGCTACATCTCGGACATTTCCGATATGAAGCGGGTGGAAGAAGAATTGCGCGCGTTGTCGGTCACCGATTCGCTGACCGGCATCCACAACCGGCGTTATTTCCAGGAGCGCCTGACCAGCGAAATGGCCCGGGTGGAGCGTGGCGGTGGGGATTTGTCGGTGATCATGCTCGATATCGACCATTTCAAACGCATCAATGACCTGCATGGCCACGCCATCGGTGACCGGGTGTTGCAGGCAGTGTGCGAGCGGATCGGCCACCGGCTGCGTCGCACCGATGTGTTCTGCCGCCTGGGCGGCGAGGAGTTCATGGTGTTATGCCCGGATATCGGCGGCGAACAGGCCTATGTGCTGGCCCAGCAATTGTGGCAGAGCCTGCGCAGTTCACCCATTGAAGGCGTCGGTACGGTCACCGCCAGTTTCGGGATTGCCAGTTGGCGGACCGGGGAGGGCGCCGATGCCTTGCTGTTGCGCGCGGACTCGGGGGTTTATGCGGCGAAACAGGCAGGGCGAGACCGGGTAGAAGAGGAGATGAATTAACCCGGGGTGTACGCTGACCCTGTAGGAGCGAGCCTGCTCGCGATGGTCGATAACGATAACGCGGACATACTGAATGTACGCGGCGCTCTGGAATCCATCGCGAGCAGGCTCGCTCCTACAAGGGGGCAGAGCTGTGCTTTACAACACCGAAGCCGTCTGCGGCGCTTTCGGTTGGCGGTACAGGTCGAGCAGCACCTGATCGAGCACCGACGAGGCGCCGAACGGGGCCTTGTCGTTGAGGATCGCCACCACCGCCCAGGTGTTGCCGTTGACGTCGCGACTGAAGCCGGCAATTGCCCGTACGGTGTTCAAGGTGCCGGTCTTGACGTGGGCTTCACCGCGCATTGCCGTGGTCTTCAGGCGCTTGCGCATGGTGCCGTCGGTGCCGGCAATCGGCATCGAACTGATGTACTCGGCGGCATACGGGCTGTGCCACGCCGCTTCGAGCATCGAGGCCATTTCCCGGGCGCTGACGCGCTCGGCGCGGGACAGGCCGGAGCCGTTCTCCATCACCAGGTGCGGCGCGGTGATGCCCTTTTTCGCCAGCCACTGACGCACGACACGCTGGGCAGCCTTGGCGTCGTCACCATCGGCATCGGTGCGGAAACGTTGGCCCAGGCTCAGGAACAACTGCTGGGCCATGGTGTTGTTACTGTACTTGTTGATGTCGCGGATGATTTCCGCCAGGTCCGGCGAGAACGCCCGGGCCAGAACCTTGGCGTCTTTAGGGGTTGGCGCCAGCACATCCCTGCCCTGGATGCTGCCACCCAGTTCTTTCCAGATCGCGCGGACGGCGCCGGCGGTGTAGGTCGCGTGGTCGAGCAGCGACAGGTAAGTCTGCGAGCTGCAGCCTTCACCCAATTGACCGCCGACGGTAACGGTCACGGTGCCATCGGCTTGCGCCACCGGGTTGTAACGCACGCCACCGGTGCATTGCTTGGAATTGAGGGCCTTGACCTGGTTGTCGATGCGGATGCTCGCAATCGGCGGTTCCACCGAGACCAGTACCTTGCCCGAGTCATTGCGCGCGACGAAGCGCAGCGCCTTGAGGTTGACCAGCAGCGAGTCGGGCTTGACCAGGAACGGCTTGTTCTCGTCGTTGCCGTCGTCATTGAACTCCGGCAGTTGCGGTTGCACGAAGAAGGTTTTATCCAGCACCAGGTCGCCGGTGACCTGGGTGACACCGTTGGCACGCAGGTCACGCATCAACAGCCAGAGTTTTTCCATGTTCAGCTTCGGATCGCCGCCACCCTTGAGGTAGAGGTTGCCATTGAGGATGCCGCCACTGAGGGTGCCGTCGGTGTAGAACTCGGTTTTCCACTGGTGGTTCGGGCCGAGCATTTCCAGGGCCGCGTAGGTGGTGACCAGTTTCATGGTCGACGCCGGGTTGACCGAGACGTCGGCGTTGAACACCGTCGGGGTGCCGGGGCCGGTGAGCGGGATCATCACCAGCGACAGGGCGTTGTCCTGCAACTTGCTGGCTTTCAGGGCTTTTTCAACGTTGGGCGACAGCGCAGTATTGACCGGAGCTGCAGAAACGGGGAGGGCCAGGGGGAGAAGAAAACCGGCCAACAGCAATGGACGCAAAGATTTGATCATCTGAAATAAAACCCTACAGCCGAGGGGAAAAAAGATGAGGGCATGAAGATAAATTCCCTCAATGGTCATGAAAGTGTCGGCATTATGCCCCAAGGTGCCACGGCTTGTGCCGTGCGAGGGCTGTCTGATCGGCTATTTTTTTACCGACGGTAGGCGTGGTGGCCCAGAGAGTCGGGCAATCGGCGGCTTAAACTGCTAAAGTGCCGCCCGTTATTACTTAAGAGGATTGTTCCAATGGCGACTAACCGTTCCCAGCGTCTGCGCAAAAAACTGTGCGTCGATGAATTTCAAGAGCTGGGTTTCGAACTGAACCTGGATTTCAAAGAAGATTTGGCTGATGAAGCCATTGATGCTTTCCTCGATGCGTTCCTCAAAGAAGCCATGGAAGCCAACGGCCTGGGTTATGTTGGCGGCGACGACTACGGTCTGGTTTGCCTGCAGAAGCGCGGCTCGGTCAGCGCTGAACAGCGCGCTGCCGTTGAAGCCTGGCTCAAAGGCCGCACCGAGCTGACCAGCGTTGAAGTCAGCCCGTTGCTGGACGTCTGGTACCCGGAAAAGCCGATCAATCCGGTAGCTTGATGTTCTGAAAAAAACGGCGACCCAAGGGTCGCCGTTTTTTTTTGCTTTTTTTTGTAGGAGCGAGCTTGCTCGCGATGAACCTGAGAACACCGCGGGGTGTCAGGCTTCCAGCGTTATCGTTGACGACCATCGCGAGCAGGCTCGCTCCCACAGTTCAGAATCAGCAGCGTCATCAGCAGCGTCACCACCCCCGCGACAATCCCCCAGAACGCCGAACCGATGGAAAACAGCGTCAGCCCCGATGCCGTGACCATGAAGGTGATGAGCGCCGCCTCACGCTCCTTCACTTCGCTCATGGCGATGCTCAAGCCGTTGATGATCGAGCCGAACAGCGCCAGTGCGGCAATCGACAGCACCAGTTCCTTGGGCAGTGCGGCAAACAATGCCGCGAGCGTTGCGCCGAACACGCCGGCGATCCCGTAGAAAATCCCGCACCAGACGGCGGCGGTGTAGCGTTTGTTGCGATCTTCATGAGCGTGCGGACCGGTGCAGATCGCCGCGCTGATCGCCGCCAGGTTGATCCCGTGAGAACCGAAGGGAGCCAGCAGCAAACTGGCGATGCCGGTGGTGGTGATCAGCGGCGAGGCTGGCACGGTGTAGCCATCGGCGCGCAATACGGCGATGCCGGGCATGTTCTGTGAGGTCATGGCGACGACAAACAGCGGGATGCCGATGCTGATGGTCGCGGCGAGGGAGAACTGCGGTGTGGTCCAGACCGGCGTGGCGACCTCCAGATGAAAACCGCTGAAGTCCAGCAGCCCCATGAAGCCTGACAATGCCGTGCCGATCAGCAGGGCTGCCAGCACCGCATAGCGCGGCGACAGGCGCTTGACCAGCAGATAAGTGACGAACATCCCCAGTACCAGGGCCGTGCGGTGTTGCGCGGCGACGAAAATCTCGCTGCCGATCTTGAACAGGA
This sequence comes from Pseudomonas sp. GM33, assembly GCF_000282295.1. Taxonomy (NCBI): domain Bacteria; kingdom Pseudomonadati; phylum Pseudomonadota; class Gammaproteobacteria; order Pseudomonadales; family Pseudomonadaceae; genus Pseudomonas; species Pseudomonas sp. GM33. The sequence continues at coordinate 38,438 of NZ_AKJO01000032.1, read as the reverse complement.
TCCCTGCCAGCAGGGCGGCGGCCAGAGATGCCGGAATTTTTTTCACCAGCCGTTCGAAGCTGCCGGTCAGCCCGCAAATCGTCACTAGCACCGCGCAGGTCATATAGGCACCAATGGCTTCGCCGTAGCTCACGCCGCCCAGGCTGGTGATCAGCAGCGCGGCACCGGGGGTCGACCAGGCAATGGTGATCGGCGTGCGATAGCGCAGGGACAGGCCGATGGAGCACACCGCCATGCCGATGGAGATCGCCCAGATCCACGAAGAAATCTGCCCGCTGCTCAAGCCCGCCGCTTGCCCGGCCTGGAACATCAGCACCAGGGAGCTGGTGTAGCCGGTCATCATGGCGATGAACCCGGCGACGATGGCCGAGGGCGAGGTGTCGGCCAGCGGGCGGATTTGCGTGTGGGTGGCGTCGTTCATGACGGTGGTGTTCCTTATACAGAGGAAGATGTCCGCAGCAACGCTGAACCCTGTGGGAGCGAGCTTGCTCGCGATAGCGGTGGATCAGCCAACAGGAATGCTGAATGTGACGCCGTCATCGCGAGCAAGCTCGCTCCCACAGGGATTGCATTACAAAAGGCGGATTCTGCGTTAAAGCCTAAACTCAAAAGTAATCAGGTGTTGCGATACAGCCGAGGCAACATTCAGCCGTACAGTCGTGTTGCCACCATCCATTGTGTACAATCGCAGTGTTTTTTACGCGATACTTGCCAGCGACCCACTGTGCCGTATTACAGTCACGGTCAATTCGCCGCAGTTCTTCCGACTCGAGTGCCCATGAACGAACAGTTGCAACCCCTAAAGAAACAACCGCGAGCAGGCAAAGCCGGCCGCAGCGGTACCCAGGACGATATTGTCTACGCGCATATCTTCGAGGCCATCCTCGAGCAGCGTCTGGCGCCCGGCACCAAGTTGAGCGAAGAAGCGCTGGGGGAAATTTTCGGGGTCAGCCGTACCATCATTCGCCGCGCCCTGTCGCGCCTGGCCCATGAAGGCGTGGTGCTGTTGCGTCCGAATCGCGGCGCCGTGGTTGCCAGCCCGAGTGTCGAAGAGGCGCGCCAGGTGTTCATGGCCCGGCGTCTGGTCGAGCGCGCGATCACCGAGCTGGCGGTGCAGCACGCCACCGCCGAGCAGATCGCCGAATTGCGCCAGATGGTCAACGACGAACGCGACAGCTTCTCCCGCGGCGACCGGGGTGCCGGCATCCGCCTGTCGGGCGAATTCCACCTGAAACTGGCTGAAGCGGCGAAAAACGCCCCGTTGATCAGCTTCCAGCGCAGCCTGGTGTCCCAGACGTCGCTGATCATCGCCCAGTACGAAAGCGGCAACCGCTCCCACTGTTCCTACGACGAGCACACCCAACTGATCGACGCCATCGAGAAGCGCGACGCTGAACTGGCGGTGAACCTGATGATGCATCACATGGATCACATCGACAGCAAGCTCAACCTCGACGAGGAAAGTGCTTCGGATGACCTGCATGCAGTGTTCTCGCATTTGCTGCAGACCAAGAAGCCGGGTCGATCGCCGGCGAAAATCTGATAGACCGCGTCGCTGCTTTCGCGAGCAGGCTCGCTCCCACAGGGTTTTGTGTTGAATACATAAGCCAGGATCACTGAAGATTCATTGTGGGAGCGAGCCTGCTCGCGAAGGCGGTGTGACAGGCAATAAAAATCCCCCGGGCTGAAAAGCAACGGGGGATTTTTTATGCCCGAAGAAATTTAGCGCTGATGCACCAGATTGCCTGCCGCATAGGTCTGCAGCACCGCCCGGTCATCCCCCAGCGTCATCAACACAAACAACGTCTCGGCGATGTTATTGGCCTGCTTCAGGCGATAGCCCAGCAGCGGCGTGGCGTTGTAGTCCAGCACCAGGAAGTCGGCGTCGGTGCCCGGTCGCAGGGTGCCGATTTTGTCTTCCAGGCGCAGCGCACGGGCGCCGCCGAGGGTGGCCAGGTACAGCGACTTGAACGGGCTCAGGCGCGCACCTTGCAGCTGCATCACCTTGTAGGCTTCGTTAAGGGTTTGCAGCAGCGAGAAACTGGTGCCGCCGCCGACATCGGTGCCGATGCCGACATTGAGCTTGTGCTTCTCGGCCATCGGCAGGTTGAACAGGCCGCTGCCGAGGAAGAAGTTCGAGGTCGGGCAGAACGAAATGGCCGAACCGGTTTCTGCCAGGCGCGCGCACTCGTCATCGCACAGGTGCACGCCGTGGGCGAACACCGAGCGCTCGCCGAGCAACTGGTAGTGGTCGTAGACGTCCAGGTAGCCTTTGCGCTCGGGGAACAGCTCCTTGACCCACTCGATTTCCTTGAGGTTTTCACTGATGTGGGTCTGCATATACAGATCCGGGTATTCGGTCAGCAACTGGCCGGCCAGGGTCAACTGTTCCGGGGTACTGGTCGGTGCGAAGCGTGGGGTGACCGCGTAGTGCAGGCGACCCTTGCCGTGCCAGCGCTCGATCAGCGCCTTGCTGTCGACGTAGCTGGACTCGGCGGTATCGGTCAGATAGTCCGGGGCGTTGCGGTCCATCATCACCTTGCCGGCGATCATCCGCAGGTCGAGCTGCTCGGCCGCTTCGAAGAACGAGTTCACCGATTGCGGGTGCACGCTGCCGAACACCAGCGCGGTGGTGGTGCCATTGCGCAGCAGTTCCTTGATGAAAATGTCCGCGACCTGGTCAGCGTGGGCCTTGTCGGCGAACTGGCTTTCGCACGGGAAGGTGTAGGTGTTGAGCCAGTCCAGCAATTGCTCGCCATAGGCGCCGACCATGCCGGTTTGCGGCAGGTGGATGTGGGTATCGATGAAGCCGGGGGTGATCAGTGCGTCCTGGTAGTGGGTGATTTCGATATCCGCTGGCAGGGTCGGCAGCAATTCGCTGGCGTGGCCCAGGGCGCTGATCTGGCCGTTATCCACAACCAGCAAGCCGTCTTCGAAATACTCGTAGGAGGCTTCGATACCGACTTCGGCTGGGTCGGCGATGCTGTGCAGGATGGCGGCGCGGTAAGCTTTGCGAGTCAGAGGCATGAGATTCTCAGTTCGAGGCTTTCAAGTTTGCGGTTTGGCTGCGGCGTGACGCGGGCAGCAGTTTGGCAATCGGTTCGGCGCTGGAGGTCTGCTGGCCGAAGTTCGCGTTATAGGTGGCGATGATTTCGCCGGCGATGGAGATGGCGATTTCCACAGGCAACTTGCCTTTGACTTCGCCGATGCCCATCGGGCAGCGCATGCGTTGCACGACGCTGTTGTCGAAACCGCGGTCGCGCAGGCGATGTTCGAACTTCACGCGCTTGGTCTTCGAACCGATCAGGCCGAAGTAGGCGAAGTCGTTGCGCTTGAGGATCGCGGCGGTCAATTCGAGGTCGAGCTGGTGGTTGTGGGTCATCACGATGCAATAGCTGCCGGCGGGCAGGTCATCGATTTCATCCACCGGTTCTTCGCTGACGATCTTGCGCACGCCGTGGGGGATCTGCTCGGGGAATTCCTCTTCCCGCGAATCGATCCAGCGTACCCGGCAAGGCAGGCTGGCCAGCAGCGGCACCAGGGCGCGGCCGACGTGGCCGGCGCCGAACACGGCGATCTGCGCCTGCACCTGGCCCATCGGTTCGAACAGCAGAACGGTGGCACCGCCGCAGCACTGGCCGAGGCTGGCGCCGAGGCTGAAACGCTCCAGATGGGTGTCCTGCTTGCCGCTGGCGAGCATCTCGCGGGCGATCTTCATGGCCTTGTATTCCAGGTGCCCGCCACCGATGGTGTCGAAGGCCTGGTTCGCGCTGATGACCATCTTCGAGCCGGCATTGCGCGGCGTGGAGCCGAGCTCTTCGATGATGGTCACCAGCACGCAGGGCTCACCCCGGTTTTGCAAGTCGGCGAGGGCGTCGATCCAGTTGTACATAAACACCTCAACATCTCTGTTGTCTGTTCCGGTCTCTTCGCGAGCAGGCTCGCTCCCACATTGGATTTGTACAGGTCCATCAGACAGCACATAACCCTGTGGGAGCGAGCTTGCTCGCGAAGGCCGCACCTCGGTCTTAGAGCGAAGCCAACTCGGTCTCCGCCTCGACAGCCTTGGCCGCCTTCAACTGGCGCATCTGCTCACAGCCCCACAACACCCGCTCCGGAGTCGCCGGCGCGTCGATCTTCGGTTGATGTTTGTAGTCGCCCAGGCTCGCCACGGCGTCCTTGATCGCACACCACGAAGCGATGCCGAGCATGAACGGCGGCTCGCCCACGGCCTTGGAATGGAACACCGTGTCTTCCGGGTTCTTGCGGTTTTCCACCAGCTTCACCCGCAGGTCCAGCGGCATGTCCGCCACGGCCGGGATCTTGTAGCTGGCCGGGCCGTTGGTCATCAGCTTGCCCTTGTTGTTCCACACCAGCTCTTCCATGGTCAGCCAGCCCATGCCCTGGATGAAGCCGCCCTCGACCTGACCGATGTCGATGGCCGGGTTCAGCGAGGCGCCGACGTCGTGGAGGATGTCGGTGCGCAGCATCTTGTATTCGCCGGTCAGGGTGTCGACCAGCACTTCGCAGCACGCCGCGCCAAAGGCGAAGTAGTAGAACGGCCGGCCACGGGCCTGGCTGCGGTCGTAGTAGATTTTCGGGGTCTTGTAGAACCCGGTGCTCGACAGCGACACCTGGGCGAAATACGCCTGCTGGATTAGCGCTTCGAACGTCAGGATGTGATCGCGGACCCGCACGTGGCCGTTGTGGAACTCCACGTCTTCTTCGCTGACCTTGTACTGGCGCGCGGCGAATTCCACCAGGCGCTGCTTGATGGTTTCGGCGGCGTTCTGCGCAGCCTTGCCGTTCAGGTCGGCACCGCTGGACGCGGCGGTCGGCGAAGTATTCGGCACCTTGTCGGTGTTGGTCGCGGTGATCTGTACGCGGTCCATTTCCACCTGGAACACTTCGGCTACGACCTGCGCGACCTTGGTGTTCAGGCCCTGGCCCATTTCGGTGCCGCCGTGGTTCAGGTGGATGCTGCCGTCGGTGTAGACGTGCACCAGGGCACCGGCCTGGTTGAGGAAGCTGGCGGTGAAGGAAATACCGAATTTCACCGGGGTCAGCGCCAGGCCTTTTTTCAGGATCGGACTGTTGGCGTTGTAGCGACGGATCGCCTCGCGACGCTCGGCGTACTGGCTGCTTTCTTCCAGTTCGGCGGTCATCTCCTCGAGCATGTTGTGCTCGACGGTCTGGTAGTAGTGGGTGACGTTGCGCTCGGTCTTGCCGTAGTAGTTGGCCTTGCGCACGGCCAAAGGATCGAGGGCCAGATGGCGGGAGATGGCGTCCATCACTTCTTCGATGGCGACCATGCCTTGCGGGCCACCGAAGCCACGGTAAGCGGTGTTCGACGCGGTGTTGGTCTTGCAGCGGTGACCGTTGATGGTCGCATCGCCCAGGTAATACGAGTTGTCCGAGTGGAACATCGCGCGGTCGACGATCGACGCCGAGAGGTCAGGCGAGCAACCGCAGTTGCCGGCCAGTTCCAGGTTGATGCCGTGCAGGCGGCCGGTGCTGTCGAAGCCGACGTCGTACTCGACATAGAAGGGGTGACGCTTGCCGGTCATCAGCATGTCTTCGACCCGTGGCAAGCGCATCTTGGTCGGCTGGCCGGTGAGGTGCGCGATCACCGCGCACAGGCACGCGGGGCTCGCCGCCTGGGTTTCCTTGCCGCCGAAACCGCCGCCCATGCGGCGCATGTCGACGACGATCTTGTTCATCGACACGTCCAGTACTTCGGCCACCAGCTTCTGCACTTCGGTGGGGTTCTGCGTGGAGCAGTAGACGATCATGCCGCCGTCTTCGGTCGGCATCACCGAAGAGATCTGGGTTTCCAGATAGAAATGCTCCTGGCCGCCGATGTGCAGGGTGCCCTGGATGCGGTGCTCGGCAGTGGCCAGCGCCGTGGCCGAATCGCCGCGCTGGTGGGTGTGGCTGTCGAGTACGAAGTGGCGTTTGCGCAGGGCTTCGACCACGTCCAGCACAGGCTCAAGGTCCTCGTATTCGATGATCGCGGCCATGGCCGCCTTGCGCGCGGTTTCCAGGTCTTTCGCCGCCACGGCGACCACCGGTTGACCGACGAACTGCACGGTGTCGATCGCCAGTAGCGGATCGCCCGGCAGCAACGGACCGATGTCCTTCAGGCCCGGCACGTCTTCGTGGGTGATGGCGATGCGCACGCCTTCGAAGGCGTAGCAGGGCGAGGTGTCGATGCTGATGATCCGGGCGTGGGCACGGTCCGACATGCGCGCATAAACGTGCAACTGGTTGGGGAATTCCAGGCGATCGTCGATGTACTGCGCTTCACCGGCCACATGCTTGGCGGCGCTGTCGTGCTTGACGCTGCGGCCGACACCGGTGGTCAGGTCCTTGGCGAACAGTTCAGCCAATTCGGCTTGGGTCTTCTCTACGGCGTGATGATTAGACATAAGCGGTCACCCGGGTCTCGATGTGCGGCGTTTGCAGTTCGATGAAGTATTTGCGCAGCAGGTTCTGCGCGCTGAGCAGGCGATATTCCTTGCTGGCGCGGAAGTCCGAGAGCGGCGTGAAGTCTTCGCTCAGGGCAGCGCAGGCGCGTTCAACGGTGGCGTTATTGAATGGCGAGCCGAGCAACGCGGCTTCGCAGGCTGCAGCACGTTTCGGGATGGCTGCCATGCCGCCGAAGGCGACGCGGGCCTCGGCTACCACGCCGTTTTCCAGGCGAATATTGAAGGCCGCGCAAACTGCCGAGATGTCATCGTCCAGGCGCTTGGAAACCTTGTAGGCGCGGAACAGTTTTTCGACGCTGGCGCGGGGCACGATGATCTTCTCGATGAACTCGCTTTCCTGGCGCGCCGTGACGCGGTAATCGATGAAGTAGTCTTCCAGGGCCAGGGTGCGGCGGGTTTCGCCTTTGCACAGGACGATTTGCGCGCCGAGGGCGATCAGCAGGGGCGGCGAGTCACCAATCGGCGAGGCGTTGCCGATGTTGCCGCCGAGGGTGCCCTGGTTGCGGATCTGCAGGGACGCGAAGCGGTGCAGCAATTCACCGAAGTCCGGGTACTCGGCGTTCAGGGCTTCGTAGCAATCGGAAAGGGCGGTGGCGGCGCCGATTTCCAGGCGATCGTCAAAGCGCTCGATGCGTTTCATCTCGGCGACGTTGCCGACGTAGATCATCACCGGCAGGGTGCGATGGAACTGCGTGACTTCCAGCGCCAGGTCGGTACCGCCAGCCAGCAGGCGGGCCTGTGGATAAGCGTCGTAGAGGTCGGCCAGGTCGGCCACGGTCAGCGGCACCAGGCAGCGTTTGTCGCCGCTGTTGAGTTCGCCGATATCGGTCGGGGCAATGGCTTTCAGGCGCGCGATGGTGTCGGCCTCGCGGGCGTCGAACTGGTCCGGCTGCTTGCCGCAGCAGGACTGCTCGGCGGCTTCCAGGATCGGCCGGTAGCCGGTGCAACGACACAGATTGCCGGCCAGTGCTTCGTGGGCCTTGGCATGATCCGGCGCATCGCTGTTCTTTTGCAGGGCAAACAGCGACATCACGAAGCCGGGGGTGCAGAAGCCGCATTGCGAGCCGTGGCACTCGACCATGGCTTTCTGCACGCTGTGCAGTTCACCTTTGTGCTTGAGGTCTTCAACGCTGATCAGTTGCTTGCCGTGCAGGGACGATACGAAGGTCAGGCACGAGTTGAGGCTGCGATAGCGAATGTGTTCGCGGCCGTCATCATCGGTCTGCAATTCGCCGACGACCACGGTGCAGGCGCCGCAGTCACCGCTGGCGCAGCCTTCTTTGGTGCCGGGTTTGCCCACATGGTCGCGCAGATAATTGAGCACGGTCAGGTTCGGGTCCAGGGCGTGCTCGCTACGGAGTTCCTGGTTTAGTAAAAACTGGATCACGGAAGGCCTCGCAGACTCATTATTGTTGTTAACCGATAGGAACCGAATTTAGCAGGTCTGACTTTTCGGTCAATGATTTTCTGACTTAAAGGTCAGGAAATAGTATTTTGTCGATCAACCCCTTGTTCTTTAATTATTGTCGTTGGTTCGATAGCCTGCTTTTTTGCTTGAATCGTGCCAAAAACCTCCGGGCTGGCACTCCGCCCTGGCGCAGCAATTGCGCTACACTGCGCCGCTTGTACAGATCAAAGAGTTTGAAGGACAACCATGACGTTCAAGGCGCCGGACAGCCTCGCCGAGCAAATCGCTCACCACCTCGCCGAACGCATCATTCGCGGCGAAATGAAGCCCGGGGAGCGCATCCAGGAACAGAAGGTCACGCTGGCCCTCAATGTCAGCCGCGGTTCGGTCCGCGAGGCCTTGCTGATCCTCGAGCGTCGCCACCTGATCGCGATCCTGCCGCGACGTGGCGCCCACGTCACCGAGCTCACGCCGCACAAGGTGCAGAGCCTGTGCACGCTGATGAGCGAGATGTACATCCTGCTGGCCAACGCCGTGGCCAGTGGCTGGAAAGTCCAGGCCGACCTGGCGCCGTTCGTGCAGATCCAGCAGCGCCTGACCGCCAGCTACGAGCGCCAGGACATCCACACCTTCGTCGACGACAGTTTCAATGTGATGCGCGCCACCTACGGGTTTGCCAACAACCCGTACCTGCAGGAAACCGTCGAGAATTTGCAGCCGGCCATGAGCCGTGCCTATTTCCTTGCCCTGGACCTGCGCAAGGCGTCGATGAGCGAATACCTGGAACTGTTCGAACGCCTGCTCGCGGCCGTGATCGCCCGTGACTTTGCGCAGATCCGCACCGTGCTGACCGCGTATGGCCAGCGCAGTTGCGATCTGGTGATCTCCGCCCTGACGGACGCCTGAGCGTGCGGCTCAAGTGCATCAAGCTGGCGGGGTTCAAATCCTTCGTCGACCCGACCACGGTGAACTTCCCCAGCAACATGGCGGCGGTGGTCGGGCCCAATGGCTGCGGCAAATCGAACATCATCGACGCCGTTCGCTGGGTAATGGGTGAGAGTTCGGCGAAGAACCTCCGTGGCGAGTCGATGACCGACGTCATCTTCAACGGCTCCACCAGCCGCAAGCCGGTGAGCCAGGCGAGCATCGAACTGGTGTTCGATAACTCCGACGGCACCCTGCTCGGCGAATACGCCGCCTACGCGGAAATCTCCATTCGCCGCAAAGTGACGCGCGACAGCCAGACCACCTATTACCTCAACGGCACCAAGTGCCGGCGTCGTGATATCACCGATATCTTCCTCGGCACCGGCCTTGGCCCGCGCAGCTACTCGATCATCGAGCAGGGGATGATCTCCAAGCTGATCGAGTCCAAGCCCGAAGACCTGCGCAATTTCATCGAAGAAGCGGCGGGCATCTCCAAGTACAAGGAGCGCCGGCGCGAGACCGAAAACCGCATCCGTCGTACCCACGAGAACCTGGAGCGCCTGACCGACCTGCGCGAAGAGTTGACGCGTCAGCTCGAGCGCTTGCATCGCCAGGCCGAGGCCGCCAAGAAGTACCAGGAATACAAGGGCGAGGAGCGTCAACTCAAGGCGCAACTGTCGGCCCTGCGCTGGCAGGCGTTGAACGATCAGGTCGGCCAGCGTGAAGCGATCATCGGCAACCAGGAGGTTTCCTTCGAAGCCCTGGTGGCAGAGCAGCGCAATGCCGACGCGAGCATCGAGCGCCTGCGTGACGGGCACCACGACCTGTCGGAACGCTTCAATCTGGTGCAAGGGCGCTTCTACTCGGTCGGCGGTGACATTGCCCGGGTCGAGCAGAGCATCCAGCATGGCCAGCAACGCTTGCGGCAATTGCAGGACGACCTCAAGGAAGCCGAGCGCGCACGCCTGGAAACCGAATCCCACCTCGGCCATGACCGCACGCTGCTGCTGACGCTGGGCGAAGAGCTGGACATGCTGACCCCGGAACAGGAAGTCACCAGCGCCGCCGCCGAAGAGGCCGCCGCCGCGCTGGAAGACTCCGAAACCACCATGCATGGCTGGCAGGAGCAGTGGGATACGTTCAACCTCACCGCCGCCGAACCGCGCCGTCAGGCCGAAGTGCAGCAATCGCGGATCCAGCAGCTGGAAACCAGCCTGGAGCGCCTGGCCGATCGCCAGAAGCGACTGGGCGAAGAGCGCGCCTTGCTCTCGGCGGACCCGGAAGACGCGGCGATCATGGAGCTCAGCGAGCAGCTCGCCGAGTCCGAGGCGACCCTCGAAGATTTGCAGACCAGTGAAGAGGCCCAGGTCGAAAAGCTCGAGCAACTGCGCCAGCAATTACAGCAAACGCTGACGGCGCAGCAACAGGCCCAAGGCGATTTGCAGCGGCTCAACGGTCGACTGGCTTCGCTCGAAGCCTTGCAGCAAGCCGCGCTCGATCCGGGCACCGGCACCGCTGAATGGCTGCGTGAACAGAATCTTGCGAATCGCCCGCGCCTGGCCGAAGGCCTGAAGGTCGAGGCCGGTTGGGAGCTGGCGGTGGAAACCGTGCTCGGCGCCGACCTGCAGGCGGTGCTGGTGGATGATTTCAACGATTTCGATTTGTCGGGCTTTGCCCAGGGCGACTTGCGCTTGCTCAGCCCGGCCGGCGATGGCGTACGGGTGCCGGGCAGCTTGCTGGACAAGGTCGAGGCGCAGATCGATCTGTCGCCATGGCTGGGGCAGGTCAAGCCGGTCGACAGCCTTGAGCAGGCACTGGCCTTGCGCGGGCAATTGGCGGCCGGGCAGAGCCTGATCAGCCGTGACGGTTACTGGGTCGGTCGGCATTTCCTGCGCGTGCGTCGGGCCAGTGAAGCGGAAAGCGGCGTGCTCGCCCGTGGCCAGGAAATCCAGCAACTGGGCCTTGAGCGCGAAGAGCGCGAAGCCGCGGTCGAAACCCTGGAAACGCAACTGCAGAATCTCAGGGCGCAGCAGCGCCAGCAGGAAAACGGCCGCGAGCATTTGCGCCGTTTGCTGCAAGACGAAGCCCGCCAGCAAGGTGAATTGAAAGCCCAGTTGTCGGCCGGCAAGGCCAAGGCCGAGCAATTGACCCTGCGCCGCACTCGCCTCGACGAAGAACTCACCGAACTGGATGAGCAGCGCGCGCTGGAGCACGAAAACATCGGTGAAGCGCGCCTGCAACTGCAGGAAGCCCTCGACAGCATGGCGCTGGATACCGAGCAGCGTGAGCTGTTGCTGGCCCAGCGCGACAGTTTGCGCGAGCGCCTGGATCGGGTGCGCCAGGAAGCGCGGCAACACAAGGATCATGCCCATCAGTTGGCGGTGCGCCTGGGTTCGCTCAAGGCGCAGCACGATTCGACTCGCCAGGCGCTGGAGCGTCTGGAGATGCAGTCCGAGCGCCTGACTGAAAAGCGCGAACAACTGAGCCTCAACCTGGAGGAGGGCGAAGCGCCACTGGAAGAGCTGCGCCTGAAGCTCGAGGAGTTGCTCGACAAGCGCATGACGGTCGACGAAGAACTCAAGACTGCGCAGATCGCCCTTGAAGACGCCGACCGCGAATTGCGCGACGCCGAAAAGCGCCGCAGCCAGGCCGAACAGCAATCCCAATTGATTCGCAGCCAGCTCGAAACCCAGCGCATGGAATGGCAAGCCCTGACCGTGCGCCGCAAGACTTTGCAGGACCAGTTGCTGGAAGACGGCTACGATCTCCACGGCGTACTCGCGACATTGACCGCCGAGGCCAGCGAGAAGGAAGCCGAGGAAGAGCTCGAGCGCATCGCCGCGAGGATCCAGCGTCTGGGCGCGATCAACCTGGCGGCCATCGATGAGTACCAGCAACAATCGGAGCGTAAACGTTATCTGGATGCCCAGGACGCCGATCTGGTGGAAGCGCTTGAAACCCTTGAGAACGTGATTCGCAAGATCGACAAGGAAACCCGCAACCGCTTCAAGGATACCTTTGATCAGATCAATGGCGGTTTACAGGCGCTTTTCCCAAAAGTTTTCGGTGGAGGTCGCGCGTATTTGGAACTGACGGGCGAAGATCTACTCGATACAGGGGTGACAATCATGGCGCAGCCGCCTGGAAAGAAGAACAGCACCATCCATTTGCTCTCCGGTGGCGAAAAAGCCCTGACCGCATTGGCCCTGGTTTTTGCGATCTTCAAGTTGAATCCGGCGCCGTTCTGCATGCTCGATGAAGTTGACGCGCCACTGGATGACGCTAACGTTGGACGCTACGCAAAATTGGTTAAAGAGATGTCGCAGTCAGTGCAGTTCATCTATATCACCCACAACAAGATCGCCATGGAAATGGCCGATCAACTGATGGGTGTGACGATGCACGAACCCGGTTGTTCACGTCTGGTGGCAGTGGATGTCGAGGAGGCGATGGCGATGGTGGATGCCTGAGTCGTGGTTGCAGGAAGGCGTGTTTATGGGTTGCAGGACTCTTTTCCTCGCTTCGACTTGCTGGCCAATCGACATATTCGCGCTAGCCAAGGTGGTAGACGGTGTAAAGTTGCCTTTGGTCGTGCTAGTTTAATGTCAATTTTTCGTATACGTGGGCAAAACGCCTGTCAGAACATAGAGTTGGCGCCACGTTTTAAAGCGGTTTACAGGTTGTAAACCCCTTATTTTTCAGCATTTTTTATAGAGGCACGGGATTACATGGAAATCGGTCTGCGCGAGTGGCTGATCGTCATCGGCATTATTGTCATTGCCGGTATTCTTTTTGATGGCTGGCGCCGTATGCGCGGCGGCAAGGGAAAACTGAAGTTCCGTCTTGACCGAAGTCTGTCCAACCTGCCGGACGAGGACAGCAGCGCCGAGCTGCTGGGCCCGCCGCGCGTGCTGGATACGCATAAAGAGCCGCAACTGGACGAGCAGGACCTGCCGTCGGTGAGCATGCCGGCCCGCGAGCCTCGTGAATCAGGCTCCAAGCGCGGCAAGCGTGGCCACAGCGAGCCTTCCCAGGGCGACATGAACCTCAGCCTGGATCTGGATGGCGGCCCGAGCTTCAGCAGTCGTGACGACGATTTCCCGGATGACACCAAGTCCTCGCCAGCGCACAGCGAAAAAGATCAGCCGCAAGCTGAAGAAGTGCTGGTGATCAGCGTGATCTGCCGCGACGCTGCCGGCTTCAAGGGGCCGGCGCTGTTGCAGAACATTCTGGAAAGCGGCCTGCGTTTCGGCGAGATGGATATTTTCCACCGTCACGAAAGCATGGCGGGCAACGGCGAGGTGCTGTTCTCCATGGCCAACGCCGTCAAGCCGGGCGTATTCGACCTGGACGACATCGACCACTTCAGCACCCCGGCGGTGAGCTTCTTCCTGGGTCTGCCAGGTCCTCGCCATCCGAAGCAAGCCTTCGACGTGATGGTGGCCGCGGCGCGTAAGTTGTCCCAGGAGCTCAACGGCGAACTGAAGGACGATCAGCGCAGCGTACTGACGGCCCAGACGATCGAGCACTACCGTCAGCGCATCGTCGAATTCGAACGCCGCGCCCTGACCCAGAAGCGCTAAATCAAACGGAGCTCTCTATGTCAGGAGAGCTTTTGTGGCGAGGGGGCTTGCCCCCGTTGGGCTGCGAAGCGGCCCCAAAACCAGCCAACCCGTTTTGTCAGATAAAATACGAACACTGGATCTACGACTGCTTTGCAGCCGAACGGGGGCAAGCCCCCTCGCCACAAAGTGCAAGCCATCAGGCTATCGTGATTAGAAGATTGAGCAGCCTCGGCTGCTCTTTTTCTTTATGAGAGAACACCCATGACCGCCGCCAAGAACCGTATTTTAGAGCTGCGCGCTGAGCTGGATCAGCACAACTATCGCTATCACGTGCTCGACGAGCCGAGCATTCCGGACGCCGAATACGACCGCTTGTTCAACGAGCTCAAGGCGCTGGAAGCGGCCAATCCCGAGTTGATCACCAGCGACTCGCCCACCCAGCGAGTGGGCAGCGCGGCGCTGTCGGCGTTTACCCAGGTGCGTCACGAAGTGCCCATGCTCAGCCTCGGCAACGCCTTCGAAGAAACCGACATGCGTGAGTTCGACCGCCGGGTGACCGAGGGTCTGGATTTCCCGGCGGGCGACCTGTTCGGTGGCGGCGCAACAGTCGAATACAGCTGCGAGCCCAAGCTCGACGGCCTGGCCGTCAGCCTGTTGTACCAGGATGGCGTCCTGGTGCGCGGCGCCACCCGCGGCGATGGTACGACAGGTGAAGACATCAGCGTCAACGTGCGCACCGTGCGCAACATTCCGCTCAAACTGCACGGTACTGGCTGGCCGGCGACCCTGGAGGTGCGCGGCGAAGTGTTCATGTCCAAGGCCGGTTTCGAACGGCTCAACGCTACGCAACTGGAAGTCGGCGGCAAGACTTTCGCCAACCCGCGCAACGCAGCGGCGGGCAGTTTGCGCCAGCTGGATTCGAAGATCACCGCCAATCGTCCACTGGAATTCTGCTGCTACGGCATCGGCCAGGTGTCGGCGGACATCGCCGATACGCACATCGGCAATTTGCAGCAGCTCAAGGCCTGGGGCATGCCGATCAGCCACGAGCTGAAACTGGCGCAGGGTATCGCCGAGTGCCTGGATTACTACCGCGACATCGGTGAGCGGCGCAACGCGCTGCCCTATGAAATCGACGGCGTGGTGTTCAAGGTCAACAGCATCGCCTCCCAACGCGAACTGGGTTTTCGCGCCCGTGAGCCGCGTTGGGCCATCGCCCACAAATTCCCGGCGATGGAAGAACTCACCGAGCTGCTCGATGTGGAATTCCAGGTCGGCCGCACCGGTGCAGTGACGCCGGTGGCACGCCTGAAGCCGGTGAAGGTCGCAGGCGTAACGGTGGCCAACGCCACGCTGCATAACATGGACGAAGTCGCACGTTTGGGCCTGATGATCGGCGACACGGTGATCATTCGCCGCGCCGGTGACGTGATTCCGCAAGTGGTACAGGTGGTCATGGAGCGCCGTCCGGAAAATGCGCGGCCGGTGCAGATCCCGGAGAAATGCCCGGTGTGTGGCTCCCATGTCGAGCGCACGCAACTGATCAAGCGCAGCAAGGGCCGCGAGACGGTCAGCGAAGGCGCGGTGTACCGCTGCGTCGGTCGCCTGGCCTGTGGCGCGCAACTCAAGCAGGCCATCATTCACTTCGTCTCCCGTCGTGCCATGGACATCGAAGGCCTGGGCGAGAAGAGCGTCGAGCAACTGGTCGACGAAGGCCTGGTGAGCTCGCCGGCCGATCTGTACGCCCTGACGTTCGAGCAGATCGTCGATCTGGAAGGCTTTGCCGAACTGTCGAGCAAGAACCTGCTCGGCGCCATCGAAGACAGCAAGAAGCCGGGGTTGGCGCGGTTCATCTACGCCCTCGGGATTCCCGATGTCGGCGAAGAGACGGCCAAGGTGCTGGCCCGCTCCCTGGGGTCGCTGGAGCGGGTGCAGCAGGCTTTGCCGCAGGTGCTGACGTACTTGCCGGATGTCGGGCTGGAAGTTGCGCACGAGATCCACAGCTTCTTTGAAGACGCACATAACCAGCAGGTGATCGCTGATTTGCTCAGGCATGGCCTGCAGATTCAGGATCAGGGCGAGTTGGGCGCCGAGTTTTCGGCGAGCACCACGCTGGGCGGTTTCCTCGACAAGCTGCATATTCCATCGGTCGGTCCGGGCGGGGCGCAGAAACTGGCGGACAAGTTCGGCTCGCTGCAGGCGGTGATCGGTGCTGACTGGCTGGACATGCGCCAGGCACTGCCGGAGAAACAGGCCAATTCGGTGCGCGAGTTCTTCGCGCTCGAAGAGAATCGCCAATTGGCCGAAGCGGCCGAAAAGCAACTGGTCGAATTCGGCATGCACTGGCAGAGCGAGAAGAAGGTCGTCGAAGGCTTGCCGCTGGCCGGCCAGACCTGGGTGCTGACCGGCTCGCTGGAGCTGATGAGCCGCGATGTGGCCAAGGACAAACTCGAAAGCCTGGGGGCCAAGGTCGCCGGCTCCGTGTCGGCCAAGACCCATTGCGTGGTCGCAGGGCCGGGCGCCGGTTCAAAGTTGACCAAGGCCAATGAGCTGGGGTTGAAGGTGCTGGATGAAGAGGCGTTTGTGGTGTTTTTGAAGGGGCAGGGTATTTCGGTCTGATGCAGATACTGTGAAGGGAGAGCATGATCCATGCGGCATCTCTCCCTGCATCGCTAAAGCTACCATTGGCCTCAGGCGATCAATTACAGAAAATATCTACTGTAAATATCGACTGCGATCAGGGCGAAAAGGAAAAATGAGCTAGAACCCCATGATAGGGTCAGTATCAATTTCAGTTTTCTTGGGAAGTTTTTGACTTCGTTGGCATCCACCAAGCCTTTCTTTGCGAAAAGCTTTGGCATTAGGAGAATATGGGTGATCACCCCATTGCTTGTGGCTTTTCCCATAAGGCCCATTTGAGAAAACAGCTTTTTATTATCTTTTACGAGCTTGCTGTTTGGCAGCAAGCTTTCCGCTTTTTCTGTATAGATATGAACCATTAAAAATACCCAAATGGTTGTCAGGATAAACGGTGCGAAAAGGATGACTGATACCAGGCCGAGGGGGGCATGGCTCATTGCGCCATATCTCCATACAGATACTCACCGAAGTTTTCCCCTACGGCTCCTCCCAATGATCCTCCTGTCACACCCCCTACTGCGCCCCCTGCCACAGCGCATACCAATGCCCCAGTTCCGCCGCTAGCAACACCCAAGACAAACATGCAGCCGAACATTCCCGCACGAGAGCCTATAGAGCCACCAAGGGCTCCACCCGCCAGGCCTCCAATCAAAGAAGATCCTTCCACATACTTGGCTTTTTTACACTCTTCCTCCCGTCCAGACACACACGCCTGCCGGATATTCAGCCCGGCAGAAGCAACGTCCAGCGCAGTACCAATATAAACCCCTCGCTTGATCAGCTTCGCCGCCCTGGCTACACCGCTGACCTTTTGTGCATAACCGGCAATCTCGCCCGTACTCATGTAGCTCTTGGTCGAAATCCCCAGCATCCGTTTTATCGAGCCTTGATAACGAAGCCCGGAACCGTAGGACGCTACATTGCCCAGTTGTGTTTCCAGCTTGCCGAACAACCTGGCGCGTTCGGTGTAAAACCGGTCCCGGGCGGTTATTGAACCGCTGCGCAGGTAGTCTTTATGGACTTGTTCGATTTCCTCCAGGGTGCTCTTGATCGCGGTCATGTGTTTGCTCCAGCCGTCGCTGACGACACCGGCGCCGATAGTGCCGTGGGCGAGCATGCCCTGGAGCAGTTCGAAGTTGTCGAGCAGGAAGTCATCGGCGTCGACCTGATTGGTCAGCAGGGCGATGTGTATTTCGCTTGCCCTGGCCATCAGGTATGCCTCTTCACTGGTACTCAATGAAGTCGACACGTCACCAATGATCACGAGTTCACCCGCCAGTACCACCGTATTGGCGATGTGGCTGTTGAGTGCATCGAACTTGCTTTTGGCGATGCCGGTCAGGCCAAGTTGCGCCTTGAGGGATGCGTAAGTCTGGGATTTTGAATTGATGAACGCCAGAGGCTGTGCCATGTCAGCCTCACGAATAACGTTTGTTGCCGATGCGATCCCAGCCACCGGCTACATTGCCGCCGCCGGCGCCATCGCTGCGTTTTTGTTGGGTATAGACGGTCTTGATGCGGCCGTAGTCCAGTTGCACGACTTCTACGGGAATGCCGGCGCTGGCGTTTTGCATGTAGTCGGCAATGATGACTTCTTCGAGCACGATCTCGAAATATTTGAGTTTGTCAGTCCCTGCACGGCTGAGCACCAGCGTGACTTGTTTCAGGTGTTCACCCGCACAACTGGCCTCCATCAACTTGCAGCTGGACTTGTCCAGAACCTTGGTAAAGGTGAAGTTGCTTAACGTTGTACGTCCGGCCGTAGCGCCACCGGCAGAGCTGGCGGTGGCTGAAGTGCTTTGACGAGTGCCAAAGCTGTATCCGTCGACCTCGATCCAGTCACGGTACTTGTCGTCCAGCGCTTCGCCCGGAATACCTTCGATTTTGATGTATGCGTCAAACGCCATGCGACCTCTCCTTGGCAATCAAGTTTTGCGGGAGGAAATGTACGGCCTTCCAGGCAGGCATGGCTCATCCAGAAGCTGCTAATGGGCAAAATCAGATTTTTCCTACTCGGTGTTGCTTGGTGGGGCTGTAGGACGTATCCGTAAATCCATAGGTAGCAAAAGATTCATTTGTTGCAGACTGCCAGTTGAAATCAGCAAAAAGGCGGAACGTTCGACAGCCATCCGTGATCTAGTCTTGGCAAGCCCCAGGGAGAGATCGCCATGCACCCTTTCTTCGAACAGCTCAGCTCGCGCATTTGTGCGCCGCTCACGGATGAGCGTTCACGCAGCAGCAAGGTCTGGTCCTGTCGTTGCGGGCAGTCGCTGTTCTTTCGCAACAGCCAGTGCCTGGCGTGTTCAGCGGCGTTGGGTTATCAGCCGGGGCAGAGTCGCTTGTCCTCACTGCGGCCGGGTGAGCAAGCGGGCACCTGGTTGCTTGATGTCGATCCCGGGGCAGGCCTGTTTCGACGCTGCGCCAACCTCGATTCTCCGGCGGCCTGCAATTGGTTGCTGCCTGCCAATGACCAAGAGGTCTTGTGCATTGCCTGCAGCCTCAATCGAACCATTCCCGACCTGTCGATCACCGAAAACCACGAGCGCTGGCGCAAGGTGGAAACCGCCAAGCGGCGTCTGGTCGCGCAACTGGTCAGCCTGGGGTTGCAGGTGATTCCCAGGGCCGTCGATGAAGAGACTGGCCTTGCCTTCGATTTCATCGGCGTTGACCTTGAAGGCAAGCCGCCGACTACCGGCCACGCCAACGGCCTGATCACCCTCGATATCAAGGAAGCCGACGACGCGCACCGCGAGCAGGTGCGGTTGCAAATGCACGAACCCTATCGCACCTTGCTCGGGCATTTTCGTCACGAAGTCGGGCATTACTACTGGGACCGATTGATCGCCCATAGCCATTGGCTTGAGCCTTTTCGCGGCTTGTTCGGCGATGAACGCGCGAGCTACGCCGATGCCCTTGAACGCCATTATCAGCAGGGCGCGCCGCTCGACTGGCAGCAGCACTGCGTCAGCGCCTACGCGACCATGCACCCGTGGGAAGACTGGGCGGAAACCTGGGCGCATTACCTGCACATGATGGACGCCGTGGACACCGCGCTGGGGTTTGGCATGAGCGCCCGGGAAATGGACTTCGACTATCAGCCGTTTCCACCCCAAACCCTCTACGATCCGCAGCATCCCGGCGGCGCGGCTTTCCTGTCGTTCGTCAACGCCTGGATCGAACTGGCCGGCATGCTCAACGAGCTGTCACGCAGCATGGGGCAGCCGGATTTCTACCCCTTCGTCCTGCCGCCTGCTGTCGTTGCCAAGCTGCATTTCATTCATCTGGTGATTCAACAGGCGGGCGGCAGGGTGGATGCGGTGCTTGAGGCGCAATAGCAAGTGCTTGAAGCCCCTCATGTTTTTATTCCGAAACCAACGGTTGTAACTTCGCCTCAGATAGGTACAATGGCGCGGCTCGCCGACAGGTGAGCGTCGTTATGGTGACCCTATCGGTCCCCCCGCAACGATCAGCCGTGAACCCGGTCAGGCCTGGAAGGGAGCAGCCGCAGCGGTGACATTGTGTGCCGGGGTGTGGCTGGTAGGGTTACCACCTTAACGCCACGCGAGTGTTCTCTCGCGTCATCTTCTTCAATACAGACTTCCGCTAGCTGCCAGGATCTTCTCCGAGGCGGTTTTTCGTCGTTTGCGCTTTATCCACAGCCGCCGGCTCGCCACCGATATACAGCCGAACAATTTCATCGATCTCCCCGGACATCTTCATCCGCGCCAGGGTGCGCAGAATGCTCTGCACCGGGACCTGTGGGTCGTTGCGAACGTAGCAACCGAGACGGTTTTCCTGCAGCACTGCCACGCTTTGCAGTTGCTGCTCCGGCAGCAGGCGGTGATTGAACCAGTCCAGGCTCCATTGATTGCTGACGGCATAACGATTGCGGCCGGCCAGGAGCTTTTCCAGCACTTGTTCCTGATTGCGTGCATCGTCGCGCTGCAGTTGGCCGCTGTCGAACAGCGGCTGCAGGGTCGGGTAGCTGTAGCCCAGCACGGTGCCAACGGGCTGTTGTGGCAAGTCGGCGGGTTTGACTGCGTCGGGCGGTGCATGCCGGGTGATCAACACGTCAGGCTGAGTGAAGAGCGGGATGCTCCAGAGATAATCGCCAGGCTGTTCAGGCAGCCACGATTGCGCGGCATAACAGCGGACATCGACCTCGCCTTGCTCCATGGCGCCTTGTATGCGCCGGCGGGGCAATACGTGGAACTCGGCCGGTACGCCGACCTGGGTCGCGAGGCTGAGCATCATGTCATACAGGATGCCCTGGGTCGGTTTGCCCCGCTCAAGCTGCACCATGGGCATGCTCCAGCTGTCGGTTATCACGAAGCGCAGCGGTGCTGGCGCCGCTACGCCGTCCAGGCTGATCAACAGCAATGTCCCCAAGGCCAGCCGCATAAACACTCCGTTAAATGCCTGTGATGTGCAGCTTAGCCACAATACACGAGCGCACCGGATGCAATTTGTGCCTTGCTCCGCTAGCATTAGCCGCTTCTGCTTCCTTCGCTGCGACGGTTTTCGATGAGTTATCAGGTTCTTGCACGTAAATGGCGTCCGCGCTCGTTCCGCGAAATGGTCGGCCAGACCCATGTGCTCAAGGCTCTGATCAATGCCTTGGACAGCCAGCGGCTGCACCACGCCTACCTCTTCACCGGTACCCGTGGGGTCGGCAAGACCACCATCGCGCGGATCATTGCCAAATGCCTTAACTGTGAGACAGGTATCACGTCGACCCCCTGTGGCGAGTGTTCGGTGTGTCGCGAAATCGACGAAGGCCGCTTTGTCGACCTGATCGAGATCGACGCCGCGAGCCGCACCAAGGTCGAAGATACCCGTGAATTGCTCGACAACGTGCAGTACGCCCCGAGCCGCGGGCGCTTCAAGGTCTACCTGATCGACGAAGTGCACATGCTCTCCAGCCATTCCTTCAACGCGCTGCTCAAAACCCTCGAGGAGCCGCCACCCTACGTCAAGTTCATCCTGGCGACCACTGATCCGCAGAAACTTCCGGCAACGATTCTGTCGCGGTGCCTGCAGTTTTCCCTGAAGAACATGACGCCGGAACGGGTTGTCGAGCACTTGACCCACGTGCTGGGTGTCGAGAACGTGCCGTTCGAGGACGATGCCCTGTGGTTGCTGGGCCGTGCTGCCGATGGTTCGATGCGTGATGCCATGAGCCTGACCGACCAGGCGATTGCCTTCGGTGAAGGCAAGGTACTGGCCGCCGATGTGCGGGCGATGCTCGGGACCCTCGATCACGGGCAGGTCTACGACGTCCTGCATGCGCTGATCGAAGGCGATGCCAGGGCGTTGCTCGAAGCCGTCCGCCACCTGGCCGAACAAGGCCCGGACTGGAATGGCGTGCTCTCGGAAATTCTCAATGTGCTGCACCGTGTTGCCATCGCCCAGGCCTTGCCGGAAGGTGTCGATAACGGTCACGGCGACCGCGATCGCGTGCTGGCACTGGCCCAGGCCTTGCCGGCCGAAGACGTGCAGTTCTACTACCAGATGGGCCTGATCGGCCGCCGCGACTTGCCGCTGGCGCCGGATCCCCGGGGCGGTTTTGAAATGGTGTTGCTGCGGATGCTGGCATTCCGGCCCGCCGACACCGCGGATGCCCCGAGGCAACCGCTAAAGCCAGTGGGGATCAGCCAGGCCACAGTTGATTCCGCAAACTCAGTGGCTGCCGCGCAGGTCGTTGCGCCGGTAGCCGCTGCGGCCGTTGTACCGATAGCGGCTGCGCCAGTGGCAGCTCCTGCGCCTGCACCGGAACCGGTGGCGCCGGTCGTTGTGCCAGAACCTGTGCCTGTGGTTGAAGCGGCCGTGGTCGATGAGGTGGTCGACCTGCCGTGGAATGACCCGGTCGCGCCAGCCCCGGTTCAGCAACCGGCGGTGGAGCCGGTGCTGGAAACCGCCAGCGAACAACCCGAATTACCGCCGATGCCGCTACCGACGCCGGACAGCGTGGTGCCGGACGCCCCGGAGTGGGCTGCGGCGCCAATCCCGGAGCCTTCGGTGGCCGAGGTCGATGCCGCAACACCGGGCATGGACCTGGATGACGAGCCGCCGCTGGACGAGGATTACATCGAGCCGGACATGGATTCGGCCTACAGTTACCTCGACGAACTGGCCAGCGAGCATGCCGCCGACCCGGCGCCGGAGCCCGAGCCTGAGCCCGCGGCCATGCCGGCCACCGGCCTGGCCCTGCAATGGCTGGAGCTGTTCCCGAAATTGCCGATTTCCGGCATGACCGGCAGCATCGCCGCCAACTGCACGCTGATCGCGGTGGATGGCGACAGTTGGCTGATGCACCTGGACCCGGCCCACAGTGCCTTGTTCAACGCCACTCAGCAGCGTCGCCTCAACGATGCGCTGAACCAGTATCACCAGCGCACGCTGACCCTGAGCATCGAGCTGATCAAGCCCGAGCAGGAAACCCCGGCACAAGCGGCGTCTCGTCGCCGCGCCAACCGACAGCGCGAGGCGGAGGAGTCGATCCACGGCGATCCGTTCATCCAGCAAATGATGCAGCAGTTCGGTGCGGTGGTCCGTAACGATACTATTGAACCTGTCGACGCTCTGGTCACTCAGGGCTAATAACTGAAGGCGCTCGGCTACATTGCGCCGGGCGCTGTTTTGATCCAAGTACTTTTGAGGTGATTACCATGATGAAAGGTGGCATGGCCGGCCTGATGAAGCAGGCGCAGCAGATGCAGGAAAAAATGGCCAAGATGCAGGAAGAGCTGGCCAACGCCGAAGTCACCGGTAAGGCCGGTGGCGATATGGTCACCGTGGTGATGACCGGGCGTCATGACGTCAAGAGCGTCACCATCGACCCGAGCCTGGTCGAAGGCATGAGCGAAGACGACAAGGAAATGCTGGAAGCGGTCATCGCCTCCGCGGTCAACGATGCCGTGCGCAAGATCGAAGCCAACAGCCAGGACAAGATGGGCAGCATGACTGCCGGCATGCAACTGCCGCCGGGCATGAAACTGCCATTCTGATTCGCCTTCAGGCGGCAGATGAGCTACAAAAAATGCCAGGCATTGCGCCTGGCATTTTTGTTTCTGTCTGTTGGGTATGTGTCGTCCGCGATGGCGCCTTCGCGAGCAAGCCCGCTCCCACAGGTGGGCGTCGTACACAAATCCAGTGTGGGAGCGGGCTTGCTCGCGAAGAATTCACCCCGGTGCAACTGAAAACACATCGAACGCCATACCGCCACAAAGGTCTGCTCCCTATATCACCCAACCCCATCGACCACAGGAGACGCTGCCATGTCCGACCCCATGACCCTCAATCAACGCATTGTCCTGGCTTCACGCCCGGTCGGCGCGCCAACGCCGGAAAACTTCCGCATGGAGCGGGTGGCGTTGCCGGAGCTCGCCGACGGTGAGGTGCTGCTCAAGACCGTTTTCCTGTCGCTGGATCCCTACATGCGCGGACGCATGAGCGACGCTCCGTCCTACGCCGCACCGGTGGAAATCGGCGAAGTCATGACCGGGGGCGCGGTCAGCCGGGTCGAGCGCTCGCTCAATCCGAAATTTCAGGAAGGTGACCTGGTGGTCGGTGCCACCGGTTGGCAAAGCCACAGCATCAATGACGGGCGCTGCATCATCCCGGTGCCGTCGGGATTGCCCAGTGCGTCGATGGCCCTTGGGGTGCTGGGGATGCCGGGCATGACCGCGTACATGGGCCTGATGGACATCGGCCAGCCCCAGGCCGACGAAACCCTGGTGGTTGCAGCGGCCTCAGGCGCAGTGGGGTCGGTGGTCGGCCAGGTGGCGAAGATCAAGGGGCTGCGTGTGGTCGGTGTGGCCGGCGGGGCGGACAAGTGCCGTTATGTGGTCGACGAGTTGGGTTTCGACGCCTGCATCGACCACAAGAGCCCGGACTTTGCCGATGAACTGGCCAAGGCCTGCGGCAAGGGCATCGACATCTACTACGAAAACGTCGGCGGCAAGGTCTTCGACGCCGTGGTGCCGTTGCTCAATCCCAAGGCGCGGATTCCACTGTGCGGCCTGATCGCCTCCTATAACGCCCATGAAGCGCCGAGCGGGCCGGATCGCCTGCCCCTGTTGCAGCGCACCCTGCTGACCAAGCGGGTGCGCATCCAGGGCTTCATCGTGTTCGATGACTATGGTGATCGCCAGCCGGAATTTCTCAGTGCCATGGCGCCCTGGGTGCGCGATGGCAAGGTGAAATTCCGCGAAGACGTGGTCGATGGCCTGGAACAGGCTCCCGATGCGTTCATCGGCATGCTGGAGGGGCGCAACTTCGGCAAACTGGTGGTTCGGGTTTCCCGGGACTGAGTAATTGACGCTGCAATTTGACGCTCAACCGAGGCGCGGGTATAAACCGCGTCTCGTTGTTTTGTCGGACTTTTCCACCATGAGCTTCAGCCCTTTGATTCGCCAACTGATCGATGCCCTGCGAATTTTGCCAGGCGTGGGTCAGAAAACCGCCCAGCGCATGGCGTTGCAGTTGCTCGAGCGTGACCGCAGCGGCGGTTCGCGCCTGGCGCTGGCCTTGAGCCAGGCCATGGAAGGGGTTGGTCACTGCCGCTTGTGCCGTACGCTGACCGAAGATGATCTGTGCCCGCAATGCGCCGATACCCGTCGCGACGACACCGTGCTCTGCGTGGTGGAAGGCCCGATGGACGTCTATGCGGTGGAGCAGACCGGTTTTCGCGGGCGCTATTTCGTGCTCAAGGGGCACCTGTCGCCGCTCGACGGTCTGGGGCCGGAAGCCATCGGCATCCCGCAATTGATGGCGCGGATCGAAGAGGCCGGCACTTTCACTGAAGTCATCCTGGCGACCAACCCGACCGTGGAAGGTGAGGCCACAGCGCATTACATCGCCCAGTTGCTCAGCAGCAAAGGCCTGATCGCCTCGCGGATCGCCCATGGCGTGCCGCTCGGTGGTGAGCTGGAGTTGGTGGATGGCGGCACGCTGGCGCATTCGTTTGCCGGGCGCAAGCCGATTTCGCTCTGAAGTTCATGTGGCGTCCATGCTGACGCCATCGCGAGCAAGCTCGCTCCCACAGGGTAGTGCGGCGTACATAAAACCAATGTGGGAGCGAGCTTGCTCGCGATGCAGGCGACGCGGTCCGTCTGAATGACACAATCCTGTTGAAAACCAAGCAAGCGCTCGGTTAACTTCACTGACCCCTTCAGTGGAGCTCGCCGATGCCTGCCTTTCAGGAATACTTCGACCCCAGCCACCAATTGGTCCGTGACAGCGTCAGACGTTTCGTCGAACGCGAGATCCTTCCCGATATCGACCAGTGGGAAGAAGCCGAAAGCTTTCCTCGCGAGCTCTACCTCAAGGCCGGCGCAGCGGGGATTCTCGGCATTGGCTACCCGCAGGCTTACGGAGGCAGCCATGAAGGGGATCTGTTCGCCAAGATTGCCGCCAGTGAAGAGTTGATGCGCTGCGGCTCAGGCGGGCTGGTAGCGGGGCTTGGTTCACTGGATATCGGCTTGCCGCCCATTCTCAAGTGGGCACGACCCGAAGTGCGGGATCGTGTGCTGCCCCAGGTGTTGTCGGGAGAGAAAATCAGCGCCCTCGCCATCACCGAGCCCGGCGGCGGTTCCGACGTCGCCAACCTGCAAACCCGCGCCGTGCGCGATGGCGACTTTTACCGGGTCAATGGCAGCAAAACCTTTATCACCAGTGGTGTGCGTGCGGACTTTTATACCGTCGCGGTGCGTACCGGTGAGCCGGGCTTCTCCGGCATCAGCCTGTTGCTGATCGAAAAGGGCACGCCCGGTTTCACCGTAGGACGGCAACTGAAGAAAATGGGCTGGTGGGCGTCAGACACCGCCGAACTGTTCTTCGATGATTGCCCGGTGCCCGTGGGAAACCTGATCGGCGCCGAGAGCATGGGCTTTGCCTGCATCATGGGCAATTTCCAGAGCGAACGCCTGGCCCTGTCACTGATGGCCAACATGACGGCACAGCTGGCGCTGGAGGAGAGCCTGAAGTGGGCGCGCCAGCGCGAGGCCTTTGGCAAACCGATCGGCAAGTTTCAGGTGATCAAGCATCGCCTCGCCGAGATGGCGACCGCGCTGGAGGTATCCCGGGAATTCACTTACCGCCAGGCGGCAAAGATGGCGGCGGGGCAGAGCGTGATCAAGGAAATTTCCATGGCCAAGAATTTTGCGACGGATACCGCAGACCGGATCGTGACCGATGCGGTGCAGATACTCGGTGGGCTGGGATACATGCGCGAGAGCCTGGTGGAGCGGCTGTACCGCGACAACCGGATCCTGTCGATTGGCGGCGGGACGCGGGAAGTGATGAACGAGATCATCAGCAAGCAGATGGGGCTTTGAATTTTTTGCGGTGTAGCGACTGACGCCATTCGCGAGCAAGCCCGCTCCCACATTTGACTGCGTTCTGTCAGGAAGAATGCAATTCACTGTGGGAGCGGGCTTGCTCGCGAAGGCGTCAGTACAGGCGCCAGATTACTTATCGCTCAACGCAAACTGCGTCAGGCAGAACGTCGGAATGCCCATGTCCTCCAGGCGCTGCGAACCACCCAGCTCCGGCAGGTCGATGATCGCCGCCGCTTCATGCACCCGCGCGCCCATGCGGCGGATCAGGTTGGCGGCGGCAATCAGGGTGCCGCCGGTCGCGATCAGGTCATCGAACATCACCACCGAATCCCCTTCGCACAGGCTGTCGGCGTGCACTTCCAGGAAGGCTTCGCCGTATTCGGTCGCATAACCCTCGGCCAGTACGTCAGCCGGCAGCTTGCCTTGCTTGCGGAACAGCACCAGCGGCTTGTTCAACTGATAGGCCAGTACCGAACCGATCAGGAAGCCACGGGCGTCCATCGCGCCGATGTGGGTGAAGTCAGCCTCGACGTAGCGGTGGGCGAAGCTGTCCATCACCAGGCGCAGGGCCTTGGGCGACTGGAACAGCGGGGTGATATCGCGAAAGATCACACCCGGTTTCGGGAAGTCGATGACAGGGCGGATGAGGGATTTGATGTCGAAGGAGTCGAAGACCATCGTCTAGGTGTCCTGGCAGGGCTGCAAACGACGCAGTATAACGGCGGCTGAACCGTTTCGCTCAGCCGCAACGTTTTGTTTCAGCCTTCCAGCGAGCCACCGGCCAGGGCGCACAGCTGGATCGGGTCGATAATCCGGATTTCCTTGCCTTCTGCGGCAATCAGCTCGTTTTGCTGGAAGCGGGTAAAGACCCGGGACACGGTTTCCACCGCCAGGCCCAGGTAGTTGCCGATTTCGTTGCGCGACATGCTCAGGCGGAACTGATTGGCGGAAAAACCCCGGGCGCGGAAACGTGCCGACAGGTTGACCAGGAAGGTGGCGATGCGTTCGTCGGCGGTCTTTTTCGACAACAGCAGCATCATCTGCTGGTCGTCACGGATTTCGCGACTCATCACCCGCATCAACTGACGGCGCAACTGCGGCAGTTGCAGGGCCAGTTCGTCGAGGCGTTCGAAAGGAATTTCACACACCGAGGTGGTTTCCAGGGCTTGTGCCGACACCGGGTGCTTTTCGGTGTCCATACCCGACAGGCCGACCAGTTCGCTGGGCAGGTGGAAACCGGTGAGCTGTTCTTCACCGCCGTCGCTCAGGCTGAAGGTCTTGAGCGCACCGGAACGGACGGCGTAGACAGAATCGAAGGTATCGCCCTGGCGAAACAGAAACTCGCCCTTTTTCAGCGGCCGGCCGCGCTTGACGATTTCGTCCAGCGCATCCATGTCTTCCAGATTCAGCGAAAGTGGCAGGCAAAGAGGGGCCAGGCTGCAATCCTTGCAATGGGCTTGACTATGAGCGCGCTGTTTTACTGGCTCGGACATTTCTTCAATCCTTGTGGGAATTCACACATAAGACGTAAGGGTAACTCACCATAGGAGATCGAGGCCAGTCCGGGACGCTAGCTTGCAGAATTAGATCACCCGTGAAAATCGCTGGCGGTTGTGTTGTTCCAGGTACGCGTCGAACACCATGCACACCGAACGCACCAACAATCGCCCGGCGGGCAGGATGGTGATCCTGTCGCGATCGAGTTCGATCAGCCCGTCTTTGGCCATGCCTTGCAGTTGGGGCCAGAGTTCGCCGAAGTAGCCCTGGAAATCGATGTTGAAGGCCTGTTCGATGTCGGAGAATTCCAGGGTGAAATTGCAGATCAATTGCTGAATCACCGCGCGCCGCAGCCGGTCATCGGCATTGCACAGCAGACCGCGGCTGGTGGCCAGTTGCAGAGAAGCCAGGGTGTTCTGATAGTGGTTCAGGTCGCTGCTGTTCTGGCAGTAGAGGTCGCCGATCTGGCTGATTGCCGAGACGCCGAGGCCGATCAGATCGCAATGACCGTGGGTGGTGTAGCCCTGGAAATTGCGTTGCAGGGTCGACTCTTCCTGGGCGATCGCCAGCTCGTCGTCGGGCAGGGCGAAGTGGTCCATGCCGATGTAGCGGTAACCGGCGCTGAGCAGTTGCTCGATGGTGCGCTGCAGCATTTCCAGTTTCTGCGCGGGTGTCGGCAGTTCATTGCTGTTGATGCGCCGCTGGGGCATGAAGCGTTCCGGCAGGTGGGCGTAGTTGAACACCGATAGCCTGTCCGGTTGCAGGTTGATGACCTCTTCGACGGTGCGGGCGAAGTTCTCCGGCGTCTGTCTCGGCAGGCCGTAGATCAGGTCGATGTTGATCGAGCGAAACTGCAAGGTGCGGGCAGCGTCGATCACCGCGCGGGTTTCTTCCAGGCTTTGCAGGCGATTGACCGCTCGCTGCACCGCCGGGTCAAGGTCTTGCAGGCCGATGCTGACCCGATTGAAGCCCAGTTCGCGCAGCAGTCCCATGGTCGACCAATCGGCCTCGCGGGGGTCGATCTCGATGCCGTAGTCGCCGGAATCGTCGTCCAGCAAATTGAAGTGCTTGCGCAAGTGCGCCATCAACTGGCGCAGTTCGTCGTGGCTGAGAAAGGTCGGCGTGCCGCCACCGAAGTGCAGTTGCTCGACTTTCTGCGTGGGGTCGAGGTGGCAGGCGATCAGCTGGATTTCCTGTTCCAGGCGCTGCAAATACGGCTGCGCCCGGCCGCGATCCTTGGTGATGACCTTGTTGCAGGCGCAGTAGTAGCAAATGTTCGCGCAGAACGGCACGTGCACGTACAGGGACAATGGGCGTTGGGCCTTGCGGCTGTCGCGCAGGGCGTGAAACAGGTCGAAGGTGCCGACCTGGCTGTTGAATTGCACCGCGGTCGGGTACGAGGTGTAGCGGGGTCCCGCCAGGTCATAACGGCGGATCAGATCAGTGTCCCAACGAATGGCGTCGAGCATCATGCGGGCATTCCCCGGATAGGCTGGCAGTGTCGGCCACTTTATGCGAGGGCGGGGTGGGGCATCTTGATTTGCATCAAGGTCAGAATCTTTGTCGTTTGTGAGGGCCTCATCGCGAGCAAGCTCGCTCCCACAGGGGGAGTCGCTGTGTACACAAAACCTGTGGGAGCGAGCTTGCTCGCGATGGGCGCGCCGCCGGTTTAATGACCCATGAGCCAATGCTGATGCGGTCCCGGCAAGGTCCAGATGCCGAACAACATCACCAGCACCCCACCCGCCATCCGCACGCTGCGCTTGCGCAACACTGCGGTGACGCGCTCGGCGGCGAGGCCGGTCGCCAGCAACACCGGCCAGGTGCCCAGCCCGAACGCTAGCATCAACAGTGCACTGTCCAGCGCGTTGCCCTGGCTGGCCGCCCATAGCAAGGTGCTGTAAACCAGGCCGCACGGCAGCCAGCCCCAGAGCGCACCCAGTAGCAGCGCGCGCGGAACGCTCGATACCGGCAGCAACCGGTTGGCGACTGGCTGGATGTGCCGCCACAAGCCTCGACCGAGGCTTTCGATACGGGTCAGGCCGCTCCACCAGCCGGCCAGGTACAGGCCCATGGCAATCAGCAGCAAGCCGGCGAGGATGCGCAGGAACATCGCCGCCGGGCTGCTGGCCACGGCCCATCCGGCCAGGCCGATCAGCAGTCCGGCGCAGGCATAACTCAGAATCCGCCCCAGGTTGTACGCCAGCAGCAGGCGAAAGCGCCGGCTGCGTTGCTCCTTGGGAATCGCCAGGGTCAGCGCGCCCATCAAGCCGCCGCACATGCCCAGGCAGTGGCCGCCGCCGAGCAAGCCGAGGATCAGCGCCGATACCAGCAGTGGCGCCAGTTCAAGCATGGGGCGGGGCCTTGTCTTGCGGTTTGGCCGGTTGGCCGCTGGCTTCGTCCACGGCGGCGGTGTGGTTAGGGTCCTGGTCGTCGAACAGGATGCTGTGGGCCGGGCCGTCGAGGTCGTCGTACTGCCCGCTGTCGACCGCCCAGAAGAAGATATAGACGGCGATGGCCACGATCAGCAGCGCAGCGGGAATCATCACGTAAAGAGCTGGCATCTGGACTCCATGCCCGCGCGGCTCAGGCCGGCAGCGGGCGGGTTTCTGGCGGGGTGTCGAGGGCGCGCTCGCTCGGCATTCGAGTCAGGCGCAGCGCGTTCAGCACCACGGTCAACGAACTGATCGACATGCCTACCGCCGCCCAGACCGGAGTGATCCAGCCGAGGGCGGCGAAGGGCAACATGAGGCCATTGTACAACCCTGCCCACAACAGGTTCTCGATAATGACCCGACGGGTGCGCCGCGCCAGGCTGAAGGCTTGCACCAGCGCGTCGAGGCGGTTGGACAGCAGCACCGCATCGGCACTGGTTTTCGCCAGGTCGGTGGCCGAGCCCATGGCGACGCTGATATCCGCAGCCGCCAGCACCGGCACGTCATTGACGCCGTCACCCAGCATCAACACCTTGCGACCTTCCTTGTGCAGTTGTTGCAGGACTTGCAGTTTGTCGTCCGGGCGCAGGCCGCCGCGCGCTTCATCGATGCCCAGTTCTGCCGCCACGCTGGCGACCATCGGCGAGCTGTCACCGGACAACAACAGCGTGCGCCAGCCTCGCGCCTTGCACGCGGCCAGCAAGGCTGGCGCATCGGCGCGCAAGCGATCATCGAGGACGAGCCAGGCCAGCGGCCCTTCGCTGTCGCCGAGCAGCAGCCATTGGCCGGCTTCATCGGGCATCGGCGGCACTACGGCGCCACTGAGTTCGCAGACGAATCCCGGCTGACCGATGCGCAGGCGTCGCCCTTCAACCAGTCCCTCCAGGCCAAGACCCGGGGTGCTATGGACCTCTTCGGCCGCCATCGGCGCACGACCGAAAGCGCGGGCAATCGGGTGTTCGGAGCGGTTTTCCAGGGCGGCGGCGAGCCCCAGGCATTGGTCGCTGTCGAGGGCGCCGAGGGGGCGGATCGAGCGCAGCGCCAGCCGGCCTTCGGTGAGGGTACCGGTCTTGTCGAAAATCACTGTGTCGATCTGGTTCAGGCCTTCCAGTACATGGCCGCGGGTCAGCAGCAGGCCGAGTTTGTGCAAGGTGCCGGTGGCCGCAGTGAGGGCGGTCGGCGTTGCCAGCGACAAGGCGCAAGGACAGGTCGCCACGAGCATCGCCAGCACGATCCAGAAGGCTCGCGATGAGTCCAGTTCCCACCACAACAGGCCAATGGCCGCAGCCGCGATCAGTGAAAACAGCAGGAACCATTGCGCGGCGCGGTCGGCGATTTCCGCCAGGCGCGGCTTTTCGGCCTGGGCACGCTCGAGCAGGCGAACGATGGCCGAGAGGCGCGTGTCCTGGCCCAAGGCCTGAACCTCGACGGTCAGTGCGCCTTCGACGTTCAGGGTGCCGGCGGTGACCGCATCGCCGAGGGTGCGAGGGTGCGGCAGGTATTCACCGGTCAGCAGCGACTCGTCGATACTCGACTGGCCGTCGAGGATCTTGCCGTCAGCCGGGAGAATGGCGCCTGGGTGAACCAGTACCTGATCACCGATGCGCAGTTCGCTGAGCAAAATGCGTTCGCTCTGGCCTTCAGGCGTCAAGCGCAGGCACGAGGCGGGCAACAGATTCACCAGTTGCGCGGTGGCGGCGGCCGTGCGCTCGCGGGCGCGCCGTTCCAGATAGCGCCCCGCGAGCAGGAACAGGGCAAACATGCCGACGGCATCGAAATACAGCTCGCCCACCCCGGTGATCGAGGTCCAGATCCCGGCGACGTAGGCGCTGCCGATGGCCAGCGACACGGAAACGTCCATGGTCAGGTGGCGGGTGCGCAGATCGCGCATGGCGCCTTTGAAAAACGGCGCGCAGCTGTAGAACACGATCGGGGTGGTGAGGAACAGCGCGACCCAGCGCAGGATGGTGTGCAGTTCTGGACTGAGGTCGATGTTGAATTCTGGCCAGGTGGCCATGGTCGCCATCATCGCCTGGAACCACAGCAATCCGGCCACGCCAAGCTGGCGCAGGGCCAGGCGGTTTTCGCTGGCCAGTTGTTCGCTGGCGCGGTCGGCCTGATAGGGGTGTGCGGCATACCCGATGTGGCGCAGTTCGCTGAGGACCCGGCTCAGGGGGAGTTGCGCGTCGCTCCAGCGCACGTGCAGGCGATGGTTGGACAGGTTCAGGCGCGCTTCGGCCACCGCCGGCAAGGTGCGCAGGTGTTTCTCGATCAACCAGCCGCAGGCGGCGCAACTGATGCCTTCCATCAGCAGCGTGGTTTCGGCCATTGCGCCTTCGTGGCGGACAAAGGGCTGCTGCACATCGGCGCGGTCATAAAGCGCCAGTTCGTCGACCAGTTGTACCGGTAGCGCCTCGGGGTTGGCCGAGGCTTCGCTGCGGTGCTGATAATAGCTATCCAGGCCGCCAGCGACGATGGCCTCGGCCACGGCCTGGCAACCCGGGCAGCAGAACTCGCGGGACTCCCCGAGTACGACGGCGGTAAAGCGACTGCCGGCCGGGACGGGCAGGGCGCAGTGGTAGCAGGGGAGTGGGGTGGTGGTCATGGAGTATTCACTAGTACTGCTGAATCTCTGGCGTCTGATAGGGCCTCATCGCGAGCAAGCTCGCTCCCACAGGGATCACAGGTGTACTCAGGTTCTGAGCACGGCGGTGATCAACTGTGGGAGCGAGCTTGCTCGCGATGCGCGAAGCGCTTCTTTATTTTTTCAGGTCTTCGGCGCCTTGCAGAGGCTCATCACCGAGCAGCAGATCCTTGTCATGGTTGACCAGTTCTTCTTCGAACATGCGCCAGATATGGTCGTCCTGGGTGCCGAGCAATTCGACAAAACGCCGGCCTTCGATCTTGTCGCTCAGTTGGCCGATGTAGCGACCCTGTTCGGTTTCGCTGCGGGTCAGGGTGATCTTGCGATCCTTTTCCGGCTGGGTCGGCGAGATCAGGTTCAGCTCCAGGGTTTTCGGATGGCTGTCACCGCTCAGGCGCAGGTCAACTTCGCCGGTCACGTCATCGAGATGAATGCTGGCGCGCATTTTCAGGTTCTGGGCCAGCAGCTCACGGTCGAGGGAGCGGTTGATGCCTTTGCCGGCCTCGTAGTAGTTGTCGTTGACCAGGTTGTCCGGGTTCTTCACCGCGATGGTCACCATGGACAAGGTCAGCGTCACCGAGCAGGCCAGGATCCCGATGATGATCCACGGCCAGAGGTGCTTGTACCAGGGGCTTGCGGCAGTTGCTGCGGGCATGTTCAGTTCTCTCAACGAATTTGTGGGCCGATGAACCGGCTCTTGGCTTCAATGTGGACGCTGTCGTCATCGGCATCCTTGAGGATGAATTTCACCTCGTTGGTGCTCGACGGCAGTTTTTCCGGCGCGACGGACAGCTCGGCAGGCTGGCTGACGATCTCGCCGGCCGCGACCTTGATCTCGCGCCGGCCCTGCAATTTGAGATCCGGCAGGCCGGCAGCTTCGAGCAGGTAGGTATGGTCGCGCTGGTCCTTGTTCATGATTTTCAGGCTGTAGACGTTTTCGATCCGGCCTTCGGCGTTCTCGCGGTACAGCACGCGGTCCTTGCTGACATCGAAACCCACCAGCGCACGCATGAAAAACGCGGTCACCAGCAAGCTGATCATCGCCAGCAGTACCACGGCATAGCCGATCAGGCGTGGACGCAGTTTATGGGTTTTCTGCCCGGACAGGTTGTGCTCGGTGGTGTAGCTGATCAGCCCGCGCGGGTATTCCATCTTGTCCATGATGGCGTCGCACGCATCGATGCAGGCAGCGCAGCCGATGCATTCGATTTGCAGGCCGTCGCGGATGTCGATACCGGTCGGGCAGACCTGGACGCACATGGTGCAGTCGATGCAGTCACCCAGCCCCTGGGCCTTGTAATCGATGCCTTTCTTGCGCGGGCCACGGCTTTCGCCGCGGCGCGGGTCGTAGGAAACGATCAGGGTGTCCTTGTCGAACATCACGCTCTGGAAGCGCGCGTACGGGCACATGTAGATGCACACCTGTTCGCGCAACCAGCCGGCGTTGCCGTAAGTGGCGAGGGTGAAGAAACCGACCCAGAAGTAAGACCAGCCATCGGCCTGACCGGTGAAGAAGTCGAACACCAGTTCGCGGATCGGCGAAAAGTAACCGACGAAGGTCATGCCGGTGACGAAACCGATCAACAGCCACAGGCTGTGCTTGCTGAACTTGCGCAGGAACTTGTTGGCGCTCATCGGCGCCTTGTCGAGCTTGATGCGCTGGTTGCGATCACCTTCGGTGACCTTTTCGCACCACATGAAGATCCAGGTCCAGACGCTTTGCGGGCAGGTATAACCGCACCAGACCCGTCCGGCGTACACCGTGATGAAGAACAGGCCGAACGCGGCGATGATCAGCATGCCGGACAGCAGGATGAAGTCCTGGGGCCAGAAGGTGGCGCCGAAAATGAAAAACTTGCGCTCCGGCAGGTTCCACCAGACCGCCTGATGACCGCCCCAATCCAGCCACACCGTACCGAAATACAGCAGGAACAACAGGGCACCGCCGGTCATCCGCAGGTTGCGGAACAGGCCGGTGAAGGCGCGGGTGTAGATTTTTTCCCTGGAGGCGTAGAGGTCGACGCTGTTGTTCGCGTTCTTGGTGGGTGGAGTGACGTCGTGTACCGGAATCTGGTTGCTCATCATTGCATCCCACGGCAGTGGAAAAGTGCCTCGGTCAGTACGTGCCGACCGCGGTCAAAAAGGGGTGTTGCAGTGGCGCAATGATACGCCTGTCGCTCTAGCCTGCGGGTGCGACCTTTGGTCGCGTTGGGTAAAAATCATGAATGGTGTAGCGAATGTAACAAAACGTGATCTGAGTCAATTGACTTGTGAAGTATGGACGGTTTTCAGCAAGGCCGCGCGCATTCGTTGACGATGAGGTGGCCTGTGTTGTTGCGGTTAGTGTAAACAATCAGTCCATATCGGCGGGGCGCGGATATCAGTGGGTCGATGCGCGGGAAATATCTTAACTTGACTGTTCCGGTTTGATTGTTTGATGTTTTGTTTTCTGTCCAATAGTTTAAGGGTTGGGTGCGGATAAATTCTATTCGTGCGTTATCAATTCTATGGATGGAAGCTGTTTCTATGTTTATTTATGAAAGTTTCAAGGTTTTTGCCTGTCTGTTGTTGTTCTCGGCATCTACTGTTGCGCATGCGGTCGAAGGGATGCCTCGTCATATGGTTTTTGCGTCTGATCCGCAATATCCATGGACGGAAAAATCCGATAGTGACGAGCCTGAGTCCGCTGCGGATTTTGAAAAACGCTCCAAGTGGCTGGTGGATAGCCAGTTCTCGAGCATTGCCGACTTCCGCATGAAGCATGGCTCGCCGTCGCAGGTGCCCCTGATGATCAATGGCGACATGACGGCGTTCGGTCATGGGTGGCAGCGTTCCTACATTAATTCGGTATTGAATAAATACTTTGGTGATGACTACCTGTACGGTCTGGGCAATCATGACTATCAAAATAATGTGGATGATTGTTTTAGTAATAGCTGCGCTGCAGGCAGTATCGTGGACTTCAAAGAGCATCACCAGGGTAAGGTCGATGAGTTTGACCTGGACATAGTGGGTGGGGTTCTAAGTACGTTGTATGCGGGTAGTCTCGCTTACTCGAAAAATATAGGCGAGGTTCATATGGTACAACTCAATAATGAGCCGACCTACAGTGTCCGCATCTCTAGTCCGTTGAACCCGACGACATTCGAAATCACCAGTTCGCTCGACTGGCTGGAGAAAGATCTCAGGATTGCCCGGGCTCAGGGCTACGCGATCATCATCAATATGCACAAGCCGGACGGCATGATGGGGGATTGGGAGCAAGTAAAACGTTTCCGCGAAATGGTCGCCAAGTATGAGGTCACGGCTATCTTTGCGGGTCACTACCATCAGGACGGAGGACAGGTCTCCAGCCTGAATGGAGTGCCGATGTTTCTCAGTGGTGGCGCTTCCCAGGAGACTTATCTGATTGCCAGCTTTTCCGAGGATCGCAAGCAACTGGATGTCAGTCTGGTGGAGAACAACGATTGGCAGGCGCGTCAGTTGATCAGGACGGTGCCGGTGAAATCGATTTTTGCCGGCTGACCATATAAGAAGTTCTTCACGGATTCCCGGGGGGAAATATCTGTAGGAGCTGCCGGAGGCTGCGATCTTTTGATTTTGATTTTGCTTTTGCTGTTGCGATCTGGAGATTGCTGAAGATCAAGATCAAAAGATCGCAGCCTCCGGCAGCTCCTACAGGGGAACACGTGCACCATCAAGCACGAGGCCGAGCTTGCTCGCGAAAAACCTGAGAGCACCGCGGGGTGTCAGGCTCCCCGCGTCATCGTTGACCTCCATCGCGAGCAAGCTCGCTCCTACAGGTATCGGTGCTCCCCGGAGTTGCGTGAACAACCATAAAAAAGGCCGCGCCAGATGACTGGCGCGGCCTTTCCTGTTGCCGAAAGCGCAGGTCTTACTGAGACTCGGCTTCCGGAGCTTTTTCACCGTGAGACAGGCTGTAGACGTAAGCGGCCAGCAGGTGAACCTTGTCGTTACCTTGCAGTTGCTCTTGCGCAGGCATCTGGCCCTGACGGCCGTAACGGATGGTCTGCTGCAGTTGAGCGAAGCTCGAACCGTAGATGAACGCTGCCGGGTGAGTCAGGTTGGGTGCGCCCATCGCCGGGGTGCCCTTGCCTTCCGGACCGTGGCACGCCACGCAGTTGGCGGCGAACAGTTTCTGCCCGGCAACCGGGTCGGCCTTGGCGCCTTCCGGCAGCTTGCGGCCATCGAGGTTGGTCAGGACAAACGCGGCCACGTCGGCCACGCCTTGCTCGCCGATCACTTCAGCCCACGCCGGCATCACCGCATGACGGCCGCCCATGATGGTGGTCTTGATGGTTTCCGGCTCGCCGCCCCAACGCCAGTCGGCGTCGGTCAGGTTAGGGAAGCCATAGGCGCCCTTGGCGTCGGAACCGTGGCAGACCGAGCAGTTGGAGGCGAACAGACGCCCACCCATCTTCAGGGCTTGCGGGTCCTTGGCCACTTCTTCGATTGGCATGGCTGCGAACTTGGCGAAGATCGGACCGAACTTGGCGTCCGACTTGGCCATTTCCTTTTCCCACTCGTGGACGCCGGTCCAGCCGGTCTGGCCGTTGGCGAAGGGGGTCTGCTTCTCGTTGTCGAGGTAGCCGTAACCCGGCAGCAGGCCTTTCCAGTTACCCAGGCCCGGATACAGCGCCAGGTAGCCCAGTGCGAAGATGATGGTGCCCACGAACAGCATGAACCACCATTTCGGCAGCGGGTTGTCGTACTCCTCGATCCCGTCGAAGGAGTGCCCGACCGTCTCGTCTGTCTGCTCGGTGCGCTGGCCCTTGCGGGTCGACAGCAGCAGCCAGGTCAGGGAAAAGATCGTACCGAGACTGAGGACTGTGACGTACAGACTCCAGAATGTAGTCATTCTTTGTTACTCCTAGAAGCTTGCTCGACGTGCTTGATGGCTTCGGGATCATCCGCGAAAGGCAGCAAGGTCGCGTCTTCAAACTCCGACTTGCGCTTGGGACTGAACACCCACAGTGCCAGTCCGATGAAGGCCACCATCACGACAACGGTGCCCAGGCCACGAATCATCCCGATATCCATCTAAATCACCGTTTGCTTTTGATGATGGTGCCCAGGCCTTGCAGATAGGCCACCAGCGCGTCCATTTCGGTTTTGCCCTTCACGGCATCCTTGGCACCGGCGATGTCTTCGTCGGTGTAAGGGACGCCGAGCGTGCGCAACACTTCCATTTTCTTGGCGGTGTCTTTGCCGTCGAGCTTGTTTTCCACGAGGAACGGGTAGGCCGGCATTTTCGACTCGGGCACGACGTTGCGCGGGTTGTACAAGTGCGCACGCTGCCAGTCATCGGAGTAACGACCGCCGACACGGGCCAGGTCCGGACCGGTACGCTTGGAACCCCACAGGAACGGGTGGTCCCAGACGCTTTCACCGGCGACCGAGTAGTGGCCGTAGCGTTCGGTTTCAGCACGGAACGGACGGATCATCTGCGAGTGGCAGCCGACACAACCGTTGG
>NZ_AKJO01000031.1:0-25444 GCF_000282295.1 Pseudomonas sp. GM33 | reverse complement strand
CACATAGGTAACAGTTTTTAACCGGCACTGGTCGAACACCCTGAGCCTATACCGTGATCGGGTGGAAAACCTGCTGGTGCAACGGATGCAGGTGATGGATCATTCGCCGGGCCAGCGGGGTTGATCGGGTGCAAGCGCAGTCAGGATGGTTTGCCGGTGCTCCAGCAAGTGTGGCGATAAATGAAGAGGGTGTTTTGATGGCGGGCAGGTTGATCTATCTCATCGGGCCTTCAGGTTCGGGCAAGGACAGCCTGCTGGATGCCGCACGAACGCGGTTGGCCGAACGCGGCTGCCGTATCGTGAGGCGGGTCATTACCCGCTCGGCCGAAGCGGTGGGTGAGGCGGCGCTGGGTGTCAGTGCGCAGCAGTTTGCCGATATGGAAGCTCAGGGCGCGTTTGCCCTGAGCTGGCACGCCAATGGGTTGTCCTATGGCATCCCGCGGGAAATCGACGATTGGCTGGCCGCCGGCGAGGACGTGCTGGTCAATGGCTCTCGGGGGCATTTGCAGAACACACGCCAGCGCTATCCAGACGTATTGGTGCTGTTGTTGACTGTGGATCAAGCGGTACTGCGCCATCGCTTGCTGGAGCGCGGGCGAGAATCGTTGATCGAGATCGATCAGCGCCTGGCGCGCAATGCCCGCTTCAGCGAGCAACTTCTGGCGGACGACCAGACCGTACACATGCTCGACAACTCCGGGCCAATTGAGCAAACGGTCGAGCGTTTGCTGGTCTGCATTGACGAGTGACACCGATTTACCTGACATTGCCGGGAACGGACGACGAGCAATTACCTTCGTATGCGGCCAATGCAGGCAATGGCGCAGCCTGTGATCTTTTGATCTTGATTGAGCTGCCTGTCAGGCTTTCGTGCCCAACAACCCATGCACATACTCCACAAATGCCCGAGCCTTGGCGCTGGCCATTCTCCCGGTGGGGAACACCGCCCACAGGTCCTGGTTCGGCAATGCCCAGTCCTTCATCACTTCCCGGACCGAACCGTCGGCCAGTTCTGGCGCAAACATCCATTGCGAGGCCATGGTCAGTCCTTGATGGGCCAGCACGGCTTCACGCAGGCCTTCGGCGGCGTTGACACGGATCCGGCCACTGACGATCACCGATTGCTTCTCACCGGCCTTGTTGAATTGCCAATTGGCGCCGTCACCGAGGGTGTAGACGACTGCCTGATGCTTGCCCAGGTCGGCGGGGCAGGTGGGGTCGCCGTGTTTTTCGAAGTACGCCGGTGTACCCAGTACCATGCGCCGGCATTCGGCGACCCTGCGCGCGGTCAGGCCCGAGTCGCTCAACGCGCCCATGCGCAGGGCGATATCGACGCCTTCTTCCACCAGATTGACGTTGCGATCGTCGAGCATCAGGTCGATGTTCAGCTCCGGGTGTTGCTCCAGGAAGGGGCCCAGGTGCGGAACGATGTGCAGCCGGCCGAAGGTGACCGGCGCGCAGATACGCAGGTTGCCACTCAGCCCACTGGCGGAACCGCGTGCGGCGTTGTCGGCCTCGTCGGCTTCTTCGATGGCACGCTTGGCCCGTTCGAAAAAGGCCAGCCCGGCCTCGGTAGGCGTCAGGCCGCGGGTAGAGCGCAGCAACAACCGCACTGCCAACCGCGCCTCGAGTTGCGCGATGGTTTTCGACACGGCCGGCTGGCCGATGCTCAGGCGTCGTGCCGCGGCGGAAAACGAGCCGGTTTCCACCACGTAGACGAAGGTTTCCATTGCGCCGAGGCGGTCCATTGAGGGTCCTTGTGCAAAATCTTGAGGATGTCGCAAGTCAACGCTGTTAAGCCGTCGCCAACGATGCCTTCGGCGAAACACTCAGGAACCGCAATAACGCCAGCAGCGGAAACGCGCTGCCGGCGATCACGATCCACAGCCAGCCGCCCTGTTCGTACACTGCGCTGGCCACCGAAGAGCCGAACGCGCCGCCGATGAAGATGCTGGTCATGTACAGCGCATTCAGGCGGCTGCGGCTTTTGCCGTCGAGGGCGTACACCGCACGCTGGCCGAGGACCATGTTCATCTGCACGCAGAAGTCCAGCACCACGCCGGTCACGGCCAGGCCGATGACACTGTAGGCCGGATGGATGAACGCCGGCATAAAACTCAGGCTGGCAAACAGCAGGGCCAGCAACGATGCGATGCGGGTGTGGCCGGCATCGGCCAGGCGTCCGGCGATCGGGGCGGCGATGGCGCCGATGGCGCCCACCAACGCGAAAATCGCGATCTCGCTTTGCGACAAACCGTGGTTGCGCGCCAGCTCCAGCGGCACGGCGGTCCAGAACAGGCTGAACGTGGCAAACATGCAGCCCTGGTAAAACGCGCGCTGGCGTAGCACCGGTTGCTTGCGCAGCAGCGTCCACAGCGAACCCAGCAACTGGCCATAGGAGGCGCTGTGATCAGGCTCACGCTTGGGAATGGTCACGGCCAGCACGATGCTGATGGCTGCCATCAACACCGCAGCAATCACAAACATCGCGCGCCAGCCGAAGTGGTCGGCCACCACGCTGGACACCGGCCGGGCCAGCAGAATGCCGAGCAGCAAACCGCCCATGATCCCGCCCACCACACGGCCACGGGTTTCTTCCGGCGCCAGGTGTGCGGCCAGTGGAATCAGGATCTGCACCGAAACCGAACTGAACCCCACCAACAGCGAAATCAGCAAGAACAGGTTCGGCTGATCGGTGAACGCCGCACCCAGCAGGCTGGCAATCGCCACCAGGGTGGTGATGATCATCAACCGGCGGTTCTCCAGTAGATCCCCCAGCGGCACCAGGAAAAACAGCCCCAGCGCATAGCCGATCTGAGTCAGGGAAACGATGAGGCTGGCCATGGTGTTGCTCAGGCCGATATCCGGGGCGATCAGGCCGATGATCGGCTGGGCGTAGTAGATGTTGGCGACAATGGCGCCGCAGCAGAAAGCGAACAGCAGCACCATGCCTTGGGTCATTGTCGCGGTGCCGTGGGGCACCTGGGTCGCTGGGTTCATAACGGGTCTCGCTGTACGGAAAGGAATGCGCGCAGGCTAACGGGCTGACTGAAACGGCGGAAGCGGGATTGGAGTGATAGCTATCATTCCATTGCGGAATGACTGACGGACGCGTGTGTCGTGCGCCTGATGGCCTTGCGTCAGAAGATCGAAGGTCAATGATACATTCACTTACATCTTGTTCGATAGCGTGCTTATGTTCTCTCTCCACGTCTCATGACCCGAGGGCCGCTCCATGAATGTGAAGTTTCGTCAGCTGATTCGCCGGGTTTCAGTCGTCACCTTGATCAGCGTATTCAGCGCTGGCCTGGCGCAGGCCGAAGATGCGCCGGGCACGCGCATCGGTGTACGCGGCGAAATCACCGGTGTCAGTCCGGACGTTGTGAAGGTCCACGCCAACAGCGGCGACAACCTGGTGATCAACCTGACCCAGGACACCAAGGTCCGCGCCGTGACCCTGGCCAACATCGAAGACATCAAGCCCGGTAGCTACATTGGCTCCGCAGCGATTCCCCAGGAGGATGGCACCCTCAAGGCCCTGGAGGTCCATGTGTTCCCGCCGGAACTGGCCGGCAGTGGCGACGGTCATCGGCCCTTCGATCTGGTCAAGGGCAGCAGCATGACCAACGGCAGCGTCGGCGACCTGGTGGTGAGCAATGGCCGGGTGCTGACCGTCAACTACAAGGGAGGCCAACAGAAGATCCTGGTGCCCGAAGACGTCCCCATCGTCAACCTGATGCCGGCCGATCGCAGCCTGTTGAAGGTGGGCGTGAAGATCGTGACCTTTGTCACGCAGGGCACTGACGGCACGCTCACCGCTCAATCCATCTCGGCGGGCAAGGATGGCGTGACGCCGCCGATGTAGCCGACACATGGCAACCGGCCATCTGAAGAAAAGCCCGCACGGCCCCGGCAGCTAGAATCTACTGGGGGGATCACTT
The DNA here is from genome assembly GCF_000282295.1 of Pseudomonas sp. GM33. NCBI lineage: Bacteria > Pseudomonadati > Pseudomonadota > Gammaproteobacteria > Pseudomonadales > Pseudomonadaceae > Pseudomonas > Pseudomonas sp. GM33. The sequence goes on along the minus strand of NZ_AKJO01000031.1, from coordinate 21,503 downwards.
CAATGTGTCCTTACAAGCGGGAGTATCACGATGAAAATCGTATCTTCGCTGGCGTTAGTGGTAGCGGTCGGTTGGATCTCTGGGTGCTCGACAGTGCCTGACAGTCAGGTCACCAGCGTTCCCCTGAATGCTACATCCGATAATCCCGGGAATATTGCCCGGTTGATCATGATGCCCGGTGATAACGCAACAACGTTCTGGGTTGAGGTCAGCGGCGAGGGCATAGGCAGCACATTGCCGGGGCGGTTGACGGCCTACATCTATCCGGGAAGCTGTGGGAACCTGGGTTCGAAACCCGTCTATGACATGAATGACGGCCCAAATGCCCGGTTCTATTCGCAAGCGTCGAACCAGCGCTTCTGGAAAAGCGCGCCGGTCGCCGTCGAGACCCTTCGAGCCGGCGGCTACGCGTCAAAGCCCGGTCGATGGTCATCAGGCTATTTTCTGCGGCAATTTGAGCTAGAGGCGCACCCGTGTCGTTCGGGGTGTTCACAAAAAAGGCGACCTGTGCAGGTCGCCTTGTTCATTGCCGGGCAGGGATCACTTGCCGCTGTAGATCTGGTCGAAAATCCCGCCATCGTTGAAGTGAGTCTTCTGCACGGTACGCCAGTCACCGAAGGTCTTCTCGACGGACAGGAAGTCCACTTTCGGGAAACGGTCGGTGTACTTGGCCAGCACGGCGGGGTCACGCGGGCGCAGGTAATTGGCGGCAGCGATTTCCTGGCCTTCCGGCGACCACAGGTACTTCAGGTATTCCTCGGCGGCGGCGCGGGTGCCTTTCTTGTCGACGGTTTTGTCGACCACCGACACCGGTGGCTCGGCTTCGGCGGAAACGCTTGGGTAGATCACTTCGAACTGATCACGGCCGAACTCGCGGGCGATCATTTCCGCTTCGTTCTCGAAGGTCACCAGCACGTCGCCGATCTGGTTGGTCATGAAGGTGGTGGTGGCGGCGCGGCCACCGGTATCGAGTACCGGCGCTTGCTTGAACAGCTTGCCGACGAAGTCTTTGGCCTTGTTCTCGTCACCGCCGTTTTTCAGCACGTAGCCCCAGGCCGACAGGTAGGTGTAGCGACCGTTCCCCGAAGTCTTCGGGTTCGGCACGATGACTTGCACACCATCCTTGAGCAGGTCAGGCCAGTCTTTCAGGGCTTTCGGGTTGCCCTTGCGCACGATGAACACGGTGGCCGAGGTGAAGGGCGCGCTGTTGTTCGGCAGGCGCGTGACCCAGTTGTCCGGGACCAGTTTACCGTTGTCCGCCAGGGCATTGATGTCGGTGGCCATGTTCATGGTGATCACATCCGCCGGCAGGCCGTCGATCACTGAGCGCGCCTGTTTACTGGAGCCGCCGAAGGACATCTGCAGGGTGATGTTTTCGTTGTGCTCGGCTTGCCAGTGTTTCTGGAACGCAGTGTTGTAGTCCTTGTAGAAATCGCGCATCACGTCGTACGAGACGTTGAGCAGTGTCGGTGCCGCTTGAGTTACGCTTGTCAGTGCCAGGCCAGCGGCCAGAAGAGAGGCGCTAAAGAGTTTTTTCACTGCGCAATCCTTGTTCTATTTAAAAGATGGGGCATTTTGCCAGCGACTATAACCGTGCTCGTATAGACCTTTAAAGATTAAAAAGCTCTTTGCTTATTCCAGCTTTTTGAACAGCGCATTGCCGCAACGGGAGCAGAATGCAGCACCGTGTTCGTGGCTGTTTTTCTTGCACACCGGGCAGTCGTGTTGAAGTTGATCGCCGCGCATGGCGTTGGCCAGTTCAGCGGTGAAAATCCCGGTTGGCACGGCGATGATCGAGTAACCGGTGATCATCACCAGCGACGAAATCACCTGGCCCAGCGGCGTCTTCGGCACGATGTCGCCGAAGCCCACGGTGGTCAGTGTCACGATAGCCCAATAGATGCCTTTGGGAATGCTGGTGAAGCCATGTTCCGGGCCTTCGATCACATACATCAGCGTGCCGAAAACCGTCACCAGCGTGCAGACGCTAACCAGGAACACCACGATTTTCTGTTTGCTGCCGCGCAGCGCCGACATCAGGTAGTTGGCTTGCTTGAGATAAGGGCTGAGCTTGAGCACGCGGAAAATCCGCAGCATGCGGATGATCCGGATAATCAGCAGATACTGCGCATCGGCGTAATACAGCGCGAGGATGCCGGGCACGATGGCCAGCAGGTCCACCAGTCCGTAAAAGCTGAAGGCGTAGCGCAGGGGTTTGGGCGAGCAGTACAGGCGCAGGATGTACTCGCCGAGGAAGATCACCGTGAAGCCCCACTCGATATAGGCGAGTACATCGGCGTAGTTGCGGTGAACGCTGTCGATGCTGTCGAGCATCACGATCACCAGGCTGGCGAGGATGATCAACAGCAGGATGCCGTCGAAGCGCCGACCCGCCTGGGTGTCGGTCTGGAAAATCATGACGTAAAGGTCTTCACGCCAGTGTTTGTTGCTGTCCATGGATAACGCCTGACTCGATGATCAGCGCAGCCTAGGTTGATTCTCCCCGGTAGCGCAAGGCGCGCTTTCGACCCTGGCTTTGCCGAGCATCTGAACAATCGTGCGGATCAGCCAGCAGGCAAGAATGAACGGCGCAGTCAGCGTGGGCAGGCCGATGGCGGCGAACACCGGTGTCAGCAACAGCGCCAGGCCGATGCCGACCAGCGGTAGCCACGGTTGGCGACGCTGCGAACTGAAGGCGAGGGCAGCGAGTACCGCGTTGTAGCCGCCGAGGCCCAGCAGTGCGGTGTAGAAGTCGTGCTGCAGCAGGCTCCAGCCCATGCCCGCACCAGACGCCAACAACGCCCAGCAGAATGCGCGGCGATCAGCGATCAGCAAACCGGCGGCAATCATCGCACCGGCCAGCGGATGACCGAGGAACATCACCTGGCCGATGCCTTTGAAAGGGGCGGCGAGCATGTTCAGGGTGCTGACCTCGATCAAATGCGCCTCTGTCGAGGGCGTGGCGAAGCACAGCAACACCCAGCTCAGCACCACGAATGGCGTGGTGTAGGCAGGGAGGTATTGGCTGAACCGGACGCGCTTGAGCCACTGTTGGGTGAACATCGCGCTCAGGCCACCGGCGGCCAGAATCAGTGGCGGCATCATCGCCGACCAGGGGAAGTACAGGCTCAGCAACAGACCGAGCAGAACGCCGTTGTAGCTGAACAATCCGGCCTGACGGTCAGCCTTGGCGTAGTTGCGACGTTGCGCGGTGAGCAGCCCGGCAACCCCGCCGAGCAAGGCGCCGCCCAGCAAGGCGGGCGCAGTGAACAGGATTGCCAGGAGGCACAGCAGGCCGCACAACGGATTACGCTGAAGAAAGATCTGGCTGAAGCCGTTGAGCAAGGCTTCGGCCCAGTCGGGGCAGTGGGTGTTGAAGTGATTGGCAGGCATGGCAGTTCTGAAAGTCAATGAAACCGAGTTGCCTGCTTCGCGAGCAAGCCCGCTCCCACATTGAGTCTTTGCTCAGTCATTGTATTTGTGCCGTACACAAATCAACTGTGGGAGCGAGCTTGCTCGCGATGAGGCCGGTATGGGCGCTAGATCAATGTCTCGATACGCAGAGAGTTAGTCGATCCCGGCTGCCCAAAGGGCACACCGGCGGTGATCAATAAGGTGTCGCCACGCTGTGCCATGCCTTGGGCCTGGGCGATCTCCAGCGCTGTGGAGCAGACTTCATCGACCTGGCGCAGGCGATCATTGACCACCGAGTGCACACCCCAGGCCACGCTCAGGCGACGGGCGGTCTGCAGGTTCGGCGTCAGGTTGAGGATCGGCACGGTCGGCCGCTCCCGCGCCGCACGCAGGCTCGACGCGCCGGATTCGCTGTAATTGACCAGCACTGCCACCGGCAGCACGTTGCTGATACGGCGAATGGCGCAACTGATCGCGTCGGAAACGGTGGCCTCGGCTTTCGGTCGGCTGACGTCGAGTTGAGTCTGGTAGTCCGGACCGTTTTCCACCTGGCGGATGATCTTGCTCATCATCTGCACGGCTTCGAGCGGGTATTCGCCGGACGCGGTTTCCGCCGACAGCATCACCGCGTCCGCCCCTTCGGCCACGGCGTTGGCGACGTCTGTGACTTCGGCGCGGGTGGGCGCCGGCGAGAAGCGCATCGACTCCAGCATCTGCGTGGCCACCACCACCGGTTTGCCGAGCTGACGGCAGGTGCTGATGATGTTCTTCTGGATCTGCGGCACGCTTTCGGCCGGCACTTCCACGCCCAGGTCACCCCGGGCGACCATGATCGCATCGCTCAATTCGGCGATCTCGCGCAGTTGTTCGACAGCCGAGGGCTTCTCGATCTTGGCCATCAGGAAGGCCTTGTCGCCGATCAGGCTGCGGGCTTCGCGGATGTCGTCGGGACGTTGCACGAACGACAGCGCCACCCAATCCACGCCCAGCTCCAGACCGAAGGTCAAGTCGCGGCGATCCTTGGCGGTCAGCGGGCTCAGGTCGAGCACCGCTTGCGGCACGTTCACGCCTTTGCGGTCCGACAACTCGCCGCCATTGAGCACGGTGGTGTCGATGGCGTCGGCATACTTGGTCACGACCCGCAGGCGCAACTTGCCGTCGTCCAGCAGCAGGTCCATGCCCGGCTCCAGCGCGGCGATGATTTCCGGGTGGGGCAGGTTGACCCGGCGCTCATCGCCCGGCGTGGCGTCGAGGTCCAGGCGCAAGGCCTGGCCGCGTACCAGTTGTACCTTGCCTTCGGCGAATTTGCCGACACGCAGTTTCGGGCCTTGCAGGTCCATCAGAATGCCCAATGGATAATTCAGTTGGCGCTCAACTTCACGAATCCACTGGAAACGCTGGGCGTGGTCGGCGTGATCGCCATGGCTGAAGTTCAGGCGGAAGATATTGACCCCGGCCAGCACCAGCTCACGGATGTCGTCGATGCCATCGATGGCCGGGCCGAGCGTGGCGAGGATTTTGACCTTTTTGTCAGGCGTCATGTTTAGTGCTCTCAAGGATCAGAATGGCGCGGAAGTCGTTGACGTTGGTTCGGGTCGGCTCGGTGACGATCAGGGCGTCGAGCGCCTCGAAATAGCCATAGCCGTTGTTGTTGTCCAACTCGTCGCTGGCGCTCAGGCCCTTTGCCGCGGCGCGGGCGTAGCTGTCCGGGGTCATGATTGCCCCGGCGTTGTCTTCCGAGCCGTCGATGCCGTCGGTGTCACCGGCCAGTGCGTAGACGCCGGGCAGGCCTTTGAGGCTGTCGGTCAGGCTCAGCAGGAACTCGGCATTGCGCCCGCCGCGGCCATTGCCGCGCACGGTGACGGTGGTTTCACCGCCCGAGAGAATCACGCAGGGCGCCGCCAGCGGCTGACCGTGCAGGACGATCTGGCGCGCGATGCCGGCGTGGACCTTCGCCACCTCGCGGGATTCGCCTTCGAGGTCGCCGAGGATCAGCGGGCTGAACCCGGCCTGACGGCATTTCACCGCCGCCGCTTCGAGGGATTGCTGCGGACGGGCGATCAATTGGAAGTGACTGCGTGCCAGGCTCGGGTCGCCGGGTTTGACGGTTTCCGACTCGGGGCTTTGCAGCCAGGTGCGCACCGAGGCCGGAACCTCGATGGCATAACGCTTGAGGATCGCCAGGGCTTCGGCCGAGGTGCTCGGGTCGGCCACGGTAGGGCCGGAGGCGATGACCGTGGCCAGATCGCCCGGTACATCGGAAATCGCATAGGTGTAGACAGTGGCCGGCCAGCAGGCTTTGCCCAGGCGGCCGCCCTTGATCGCCGAGAGGTGCTTGCGCACGCAGTTCATCTCGCCGATGGTCGCGCCGGACTTGAGCAGGGCTTTGTTGATCGACTGCTTGTCCGCCAGGGTGATGCCTTCGGCCGGCAGCGCCAGCAGGGCAGAGCCGCCGCCGGAGAGCAGGAAGATCACGCGGTCGGATTCGTTGAGGTCGCTGACCAGCTCCAGCACACGCTTGGCCACGGCCAGACCTGCAGCGTCCGGTACCGGATGTGCAGCTTCGACCACTTCGATTTTTTCGCAAGGTGCGCCGTGACCGTAACGGGTCACCACCAGGCCTGACACTTCACCCTGCCAGCAACGCTCGACCACCTGGGCCATGGCGGCCGCGGCTTTGCCGGCGCCGATGACGATCACGCGACCGCTGCGGTCGGCAGGCAGATGGGCTTCGAGGACTTGTTGCGGATGCGCCGCGTCGATGGCTGTGGCAAACAGCTCGCGCAGCAATTGTTGCGGATCGACCGACATGGCGGGCTCCCGGAATTCTTGTTATTCGAATGGGCAACTCGGTCCAGTGTGGGAGCGGGCCCTGTGGCGAGGGGGCTTGCCCCCGTTTGAGTGCGTAGCACTCACAAGATCTTCGGTGTATCAGAGATTTTGGGGCTGCTACGCAGCCCAACGGGGGCAAGCCCCCTCGCCACAGGCCCGCTCCCACATGGGGATGGGGCAGGACTTACTTCTTGTCGCGGATCGAGAAGTTCGCCATGTGTTCCAGACCCTTGATCAGCGCCGAGTGATCCCAGTTGCTGCCGCCGATGGCCGCGCAGGTGCTGAACACTTGCTGGGTGTTGGCGGTGTTCGGCAGGTTGATGTTCAGCTCCTTGGCGCCTTGCAGGGCCAGGTTCAGGTCCTTTTGGTGCAGGCTGATGCGGAAGCCTGGATCGAAGGTGCCCTTGATCATGCGCTCGCCGTGCACTTCGAGGATCTTCGAGGAAGCGAAACCGCCCATCAGTGCTTCACGCACCTTGGCTGGATCGGCACCGTTTTTCGAAGCGAACAGCAGGGCTTCGGCCACCGCCTGGATGTTAAGGGCCACGATGATCTGGTTGGCCACCTTGGCGGTTTGACCGTCGCCGTTGCCACCGACCAGGGTGATGTTCTTGCCCATGGCCTGGAACAGCGGCAGGGCGCGTTCGAAGGCGTCGGCATCGCCGCCGACCATGATGCTCAGGGTCGCCGCCTTGGCGCCGACTTCACCGCCGGAGACCGGGGCGTCGAGGTATTGCGCGCCTTTTTCGTTGATCTTCGCGGCGAAAGCCTTGGTGGCGGTCGGCGAGATCGAGCTCATGTCGATCACTATTTTGCCTTTGCCCACGCCGGCAGCGATACCATCGGCGCGGAACAGCACGTCGTCGACCTGCGGGGTATCCGGCACCATGACGATGATGAACTCGGCTTCCTGGGCGACTTCTTTCGGGTTCGCCAGAGCGACGGCGCCAGCGGCGACCAGGTCGGCAGGGGCGGCGTCGTGGTGCGCCGACAGGAACAGGCTGTGACCGGCTTTCTGCAGGTTCAACGCCATTGGGTGGCCCATGATGCCGGTGCCGATAAATCCGATTTTAGCCATGAGAAAATCCTCTTGTTTTGTGCTTTCTGTAGGAGCGAGCCTGCTCGCGATGAACCCCGAAGCAACGCGGGTATCCAGACAGCCCGCGTAATCGTTGACGACCATCGCGAGCAGGCTCGCTCCTACAGGGATATGTGTCAGATTGCGTTGTGGGTTTTGAGCCAGCCCAGGCCTGCTTCGGTGGTGGTCAGCGGCTTGTATTCGCAACCGACCCAGCCCTGGTAACCGATGCGGTCCAGGTGTTCGAACAGGAAGCGGTAGTTGATTTCACCGGTGCCTGGTTCGTTGCGCCCCGGGTTGTCCGCGAGCTGCACGTGGTTGATCTCGCCCAGGTGCGATTGCAGGGTGCGGGCCAGGTCGCCTTCCATGATTTGCATGTGGTAGATGTCGTATTGCAGGAACAGGTTGGCGCTGCCGACCTGCTCGCGAATCGACAGGGCTTGCGCCGTGTTGTTCAGATAGAAACCTGGAATGTCACGGGTGTTGATCGCTTCCATCACCAGCTTGATGCCCGCCGCTTGCAGCTTGTCGGCCGCGTACTTGAGGTTGGCGACGAAGGTTTTCTCCACGGTGGCATCGTCAAAGCCCTGCGGCCGGATACCGGCCAGGCAGTTGACCTGGGTATTGCCCAGCACTTGCGCGTAGGCGATGGCCAGATCGACACCGGCACGGAACTCTTCAACCCGGTCCGGCAGGCACGCGATACCGCGCTCGCCCTTGGCCCAGTCGCCGGCCGGCAGGTTGAACAGCACTTGGGTCAGACCGTTGGCGTCGAGCTTGGCCTTGATTTCGGCGGAGCTGAAGTCGTACGGGAACAGGTACTCGACACCACTGAAGCCGGCTTTGGCGGCCGCTTCGAAACGGGCAAGAAAGTCCTGTTCGGTGAACAGCATGGACAGGTTGGCTGCGAAACGCGGCATGGTGGTCTCCCGTATATGTATGAGGTCCCTTGTGGGAGCGGGCTTGTGTGGCGAGGGAGCTTGCTCCCGCTGGGGCGCGAAGCGGCCCCAAAAGCTTTACGACTGCTTCGCAGCCGAGCGGGAGCAAGCTCCCTCGCCACATAGCCCGCTCCCACAGGGGGAGCGGTCAGCTGTTAGTCCAGCAGCGAAATCGCAGTCGGTGCGTCGTCGCCGACCAGCGCCAGGTCTTCGAATTCGTTGACGGCGTTGATCTCGGTGCCCATGGAAATGTTGGTCACGCGCTCCAGGATGATCTCGACGATCACCGGAACCTTGAACTCTTCGATCAGTTCCTGAGCCTTGCGCAGGGCAGGCTGGATCTGAGCCGGTTCGAACACACGCAGAGCCTTGCAGCCCAGGCCTTCGGCCACCGCGACGTGGTCCACACCGTAGCCGTTGAGTTCCGGTGCGTTCAGGTTGTCGAAGGACAGCTGTACGCAGTAGTCCATGTCGAAACCGCGCTGTGCCTGGCGGATCAGGCCCAGGTACGAGTTGTTCACCACGACGTGGATGTACGGCAGCTTGAACTGCGCGCCCACCGCCAATTCCTCGATCATGAACTGGAAGTCATAGTCCCCCGACAGGGCCACGACTTTACGGTTCGGATCAGCCTTGACCACACCCAGCGCTGCCGGAATGGTCCAGCCCAGAGGGCCTGCCTGACCGCAGTTGATCCAGTGGCGCGGCTTGTAGACGTGCAGGAACTGCGCGCCGGCAATCTGCGACAGACCGATGGTGCTGACGTAGCAGGTGTCCTTGCCGAACACCTGGTTCATTTCTTCGTAAACGCGCTGCGGCTTGACCGGGACGTTGTCGAAGTGAGTCTTGCGCTGCAGGCTGGCTTTACGCTGCTGGCAGTCTTGCAACCAGGCGCTGCGGTTCTTCAGCTTGCCGGCGGCTTGCCACTCGCGAGCGACTTCGATGAACACGGTCAGCGCGGCAGCGGCGTCGGACACGATGCCCAGGTCCGGGGTGAACACGCGGCCGATCTGAGTGCCTTCGATGTCGACGTGGATGAACTTGCGGCCTTCGGTGTAGACGTCGACCGAACCGGTGTGACGGTTGGCCCAACGGTTACCGATGCCCAGCACCACGTCCGACTTGAGCATGGTCGCGTTGCCGTAGCGGTGCGAGGTCTGCAAGCCAACCATGCCCACCATCAGCGGGTGATCGTCAGGGATGGTGCCCCAGCCCATCAAGGTCGGGACAACCGGAATACCGGTCAGCTCGGCGAATTCCACCAGCAGGTCGCTGGCGTCGGCGTTGATGATGCCGCCACCGGCGACCAGCAATGGACGCTCGGCCTGATCCAGCAAGGCCAGGGCCTTCTCGACCTGAACCCGGCTAGCGGTCGGCTTGGCCAGCGGCAGTGGCTGGTAAGCGTCGATGTCGAATTCGATTTCCGCCATTTGAACGTCGAACGGCAGGTCGATCAGCACCGGGCCTGGACGGCCGGAGCGCATTTCATAGAAGGCTTTCTGGAACGCGTAAGGCACCTGGCCCGGTTCCAGAACGGTGGTTGCCCACTTGGTGACTGGCTTGACGATACTGGTGATGTCGACAGCCTGGAAGTCTTCCTTGTGCATACGGGCGCGGGGTGCTTGCCCTGTGATGCAGAGGATTGGAATCGAGTCGGCCGAGGCGCTGTAGAGCCCGGTGACCATGTCGGTGCCGGCAGGGCCGGAAGTACCGATGCACACGCCGATGTTGCCGGCCTTGGTGCGGGTGTAGCCCTCGGCCATGTGCGAGGCGCCTTCAACGTGGCGAGCGAGTACGTGATCGATGCCGCCGACCTTTTGCAGGGCGGAGTACAGCGGGTTGATGGCGGCACCCGGGATGCCAAAAGCGGTATCGACCCCTTCACGGCGCATCACCAGAACGGCGGCTTCGATTGCTCTCATTTTGCTCATGGTTTTGTGCCTCTTTACGTTTTGTAATTGTATACAAGTGGCTTTGCGCAGAGTGTATTCACGGCGGACGGCGCAGGTCAATCCATTTTCTCAAGCGCTTGTTTCATTCGTCGGAAGCCAGTTCTACTGTGGCTTTTCGTCGCATGTGGCGCCTTTCGAGAATTATTGTATACAAAAAAATAATCCATTGTGTTCTATTTGTTGCATCGGGCTGCGGCACAAAAGCGCAGCCCCACGACTTTCCCTATAACAAAATGAGGACGGCACCATGAGCGCTTTAACCTTGAAAGTCGCAGTCAACCTGGTCAACGAGGCCATCAACGCAGGGCGGGCAATCGCCGCGGCACCCTTGACCATCGCGGTACTGGATGCCGGCGGGCATCTGATCACCCTGCAACGCGAAGACGGCGCGAGCCTGCTGCGCCCGCACGTCGCCATCGGCAAGGCCTGGGGCGCCATTGCGCTGGGCAAGGGGTCACGCCTGCTGGCGCTGGACGCCCAGCAACGCCCGGCGTTTATCGCCGCGTTGAACAGCCTGGGGCAGGGCAGTGTCGTGCCGGCACCGGGTGGTGTGCTGGTGCGGGATCAGGACGGGAATGTGTTGGGGGCGGTGGGGATCAGCGGCGATCTGTCGGATGTTGACGAGCAGTGCGCGATCAATGCCATCGAGGCGTTGGGGTTGGTGGCGGATGCGGGGGTGGCGGCTTGATCTGTAGCGCCTGATCAATCGCCTTCGCGAGCAAGCCCGCTCCCACGAGGGGCGGTGGCGGACACAAAATGTCTGATCACCGCAATATCACTGTGGGAGCGAGCCTGCTCGCGAAAGCATTCTTCCAGTCACATTCAGCTAAAAGTCTGCATTACCCTCCAGCAAATGCGGGGCTAGCCTTTTCATGACTTCATCATGAGAGTGGCAAGGGAATGCCCAAGTTGTCTGCCTCACATCGCCTGCGTATCGGCCGTTACGCAGAACAAAACCGTATCTACCTATTGACTGCCAATACCTTCGAACGCCGACCTGTCTTCAAGGATTTCACCTTGGGCAGATTGGTCGTTGACCAATTTCGAAATGCTCAGACGCAAGGTTGTGCCAAGTCATTGGCATGGGTCGTCATGCCTGACCATTTTCATTGGTTGGTCGAGTTGCAGCAGGGTTCGCTCAGTGGATTGATGCAAAGGACCAAGTCGCTAAGCACCAAGGCAGTGAATCGGTCCGTCGGCGGGAAGATCTGTCTTTGGCAACAGGGGTATCACGACCGAGCATTGAGGCGAGATGAGGATTTGGTGAAGATGGCGCGGTATGTCGTAGCCAATCCGTTGCGGGCTGGCCTGGTCGAGAAGCTGGGCGACTATCCGCTGTGGGATGCTGTTTGGGTTTGAGCTGAAACCGTGGTGCCGCTATTCGCGAGCAGGCTCGCTCCCACAACGGATCTCCAGTGCTCACAAATCCCCTGTGGGAGCGGGCCTGCTCGCGAAGGCCGCGACTCGGTCTACCGCTCCGGCTCACACCCCTTCAACACCAACCGGATAATCGTCTGCGCCGCCGCTTCGTAATCTTCTTCATCCAGCTTCGCCTTGCCGGTGATGGCGGTGATCTGCCAGTCGAAGTCGGCGTAGGTCTGGGTGGCGGCCCAGATGCTGAACATCAGGTGGTTGGGGTCGATGGGGGCGATTTGTCCGCGGTCGATCCAGGTCTGGATGCACTCGATGTTGTGTTTGGCCTGACCATTGAGCTGTTCGACCAGGTCGGTGCTCAGGTGGGGTGCGCCGTGCATGATTTCGCTGGCGAACACCTTGGAGGCGAAAGGCAGGTCGCGGGAGATGCGGATTTTCGAGCGAATGTAGCCGCTGAGCACTTCACCGGGTTCGCCGTCCGGATTGAACGGTGTCGAAGCCTGCAGGATCGGCTCGATGATGCTTTCCAGGACCTCGCGGTAGAGGTTTTCCTTGGATTTGAAGTAGTAGTAGACGTTGGGCTTGGGCAATCCCGCCTTGGCTGCGATGTCGCTGGTTTTGGTCGCAGCGAAGCCTTTGTCGGCGAACTCCTCACTGGCGGCACGCAGGATCAATTGTTTGTTGCGCTCGCGGATAGTGCTCATAAACCCGGTGATTCCTTGCCTGTTCTGGCGGTTGCGCATGGTATCACCGGCCTCGCGCGGCGCTCAAGAATGCACCGTAGGCTCTTATGTCGGGCTATGCTGCTGCGCATTCATTGCAGAAGGAAACAGGATTCATGGCAGGAAGCAGTTTGCTGGTACTGATCGACGACATCGCGGCCGTGCTGGATGACGTCTCATTGATGACCCAAATGGCCGCCAAGAAAACGGCCGGCGTACTCGGTGACGACCTTGCGCTCAATGCCCAGCAGGTGAGCGGCGTGCGGGCCGAGCGGGAAATCCCGGTGGTCTGGGCGGTCGCCAAGGGTTCGTTCATCAATAAATTGATCCTGGTACCGTCGGCGTTGGCGATCAGTGCGTTCATTCCGTGGCTGGTCACACCGCTGTTGATGGTCGGCGGCGCTTATCTGTGCTTCGAAGGCTTTGAAAAGCTCGCCCACAAGTTCCTGCACAGCAAGGCTGAAGACGCCGTCGAGCATGCGCAGCTGGTCGAGGCGGTGGCCGATCCTGCCACTGACCTGGTGGCGTTCGAGAAGGACAAGATCAAAGGCGCGATCCGCACCGACTTCATTCTTTCGGCGGAAATCATCGCCATTACCTTGGGCACCGTGGCCGGTGCGCCATTGACCCAGCAAATCATCGTGCTTTCAGGCATTGCCATTGTCATGACGGTCGGTGTGTACGGACTGGTGGCGGGTATCGTCAAGCTCGACGACCTTGGCCTGTGGTTGACCCAAAAAACCGGGCGGATGGCGAAAAGCATCGGCGGCGGGATTCTGCGTGCGGCACCGTACATGATGAAGAGCCTGTCGGTGATCGGCACCGCGGCGATGTTCCTGGTGGGCGGCGGGATTCTCACGCACGGTGTGCCGGTGGTGCATCACTGGATCGAAAGTGTTGGTGCGGCGGCAGGCAGTGGCGGATTTATCGTGCCGGTGCTGCTCAATGGCGTGGCGGGGATTGTGGCGGGGGCGGTGGTGTTGGCTGGGGTTATGGCTGTCGGCAAGATCTGGAAAGCCCTGAAAGGCTGAAGACAACGCTAAGCAAATGTGGGAGCGGGCTTGCTCGCGAAGTGGTCGTGTCAGATACCCAAAAGGTTGACTGATGCACCGCTTTCGCGAGCAGGCTCGCTCCCACAGTTACTTGTATCAGCCGGGTTTACTCGGCGATCTGCAACTTGCGCGCTTCGGTATACACGTAACGCACTTTCTCGTACTCGAATGGCGAGTTCAGCTGGCCATAACGGAAGGTGGTCTGGTTGCGCTTGTCGATGCCGCGCAGGACCCAGACTTCCGGATGGTTGGAGCTGACCTCGGCCACGTTGAGGTAGTTGATCGCATTCTCGGCTGTGTAATCGACCAGCAGGCCGCCGGTATCACGCAGGTTCGACGGACCGAGGATCGGCAGGACGAAGTAAGCGCCTCCCGGAACACCATAGAAGCCCAGGGTCTGGCCGAAGTCTTCGCTCTGGCGTGGCAGGCCCATGGCGGTGGCCGGATCCCACAGGCCGGCGATGCCTATGGTGGTGTTGAGCAGCAGTCGCCCGGTGGTTTCCAGTGAGCGCTGGCCCTTGAGTTGCAGCAGGCTGTTCAACAGGTTCGGCACATCGCCGAGGTTGTTGAAGAAGTTGCTGACGCCGGTGCGCAGGAAGCTCGGGGTGACGTAGCGGTAACCATTGACCACTGGCAGGAATACCCATTGGTCGAAGCGGTAGTTGAAGTGGTAGACGCGCCGGTTCCACTCTTCCAGCGGATCGTAGACAGCCAGTGCGCTGAGCGTCGAACGCTCGAATTCGCGCTGGTCCAGCCCCGGGTTGAACTTGAGTTTGCTCAACGGTTCCTTGAAGCCGTCACTGTCGACGACCACGGGAGCGTTGGCCTTGCTGTTGTCGGCTTGCGCGACGCCTGCACAGAGTAACGCTGCGAAAAGCAGGAGGTATTTAGCCACGGAAGAACTCCAGCATGGCGTCGCTGTTGACGCGGTAGTTAATGTTGCCGCAGTGGCCCCCGTGCGGGTAAACGGTCAGGCGATCACCGAAGGTCTTGCGCAGGAAGCCCAGGTCGCCAGGACCGAGGATCACGTCGTCGGCGTTGTGCATGACGGCGATTTTCGGGCTTTCGTGCAGATAGTCCTTCAGCGCGTACAGGCTCACTTGATCAATCAATTGCAGCAGGCTGCCGCCGTCAGTTCGGGCGCGCCACATCGGGATCACTTGTTCGGTGATGTAGCAGTCGAAGTCGCATTGCAGCGCACGCTTGAGGAATGGCGTGAGGCTGGTGCCTTCGGTGATCGGGAACTTGGGCGGGGTGATCAGGCCGCGACGGTTGATCAGGTCCGAGGTAAAGGCAATGTCGGCCGCCGAGAAGCGGAACGAGGTGCCGATCAACATGGCCATCTGTTCGTTGGTCAGGTGCTGCTTGGACTGCTGGAAGTCGTAGAGCAGGGCATCGTTGAGGTCGATGTAGCCCTTCTGCTGGAAGTAGCGGGTCAGTTTGTTCAGAACCAGTTCATAGAACGTGGTGCTGTTGTTGATGCCCTTGACCTCGGTCTGGACCAGCTTGTCGAGGTTGGTGATCGAGGTGTAGAGGTTGACTGGCGGGTTGAGCAGCAGGACTTTCTTGAAGTTGAAGCTGCGGCGGGTTTCGTCCAGGTGCGCGACGAAAGCGGCATCCAGTGCCCCCAGGCTATACCCGGTCAGGTAGTAATCGGTGACGGGCACTTTCGGGTTCTGTGCCCGCACGGCCTGCATCACCCGGTACAGGTCTTCGGCGTCTTCCTTGGAAACGCCCGGTGTGGCGAAGCGCGAGGCGGCACTGATGAAGTCATAGCTGGTGGGCGATGACAACTGCACCACGTGGTAGCCGGCTTTGTAATAGAGCTTCTTCAGGTATTCGTTCAGGCTGCTGTCATAGCGCGCACCGGTGCCGGCGATCAGGAAAATCAGCGGCGCGGCGTGATCTTGCGTGGCAATGCGGTAGTCGAGTTTCTTGACTGCCCAGAAATTGTCCGGCAATTCGAACGCCCGTTCCGGACGCAAGGTGACACTGCGCACGGTCTGATCGATGTCATCGTCCAGGGGGAGCTCCGGACGCAGGTCCGGCGGCGTGGTCGCAATGGTCGCCTCGAACGGGTTGGTCAGGGGGTAGCCATAACTGGCGGCGTCAACGTCGACCGCCAGTGCGGACGCACTCAATATAAGGCCGCCAAACAGGGCGGCGAAGCGCAAGGAGCGGAGCATGACTAAATCCCTTAGAAGAAGGTGTCAAATGAAATTCGCAGGCTATGACCACCGGATACGCGCCAAAGTGCCAAGCCTCGGCACCAAACAGGCCTGATTTCGAAGTTATAGTAGCTGGACGATACACTTTGCAGCGATTGAATGCCCAGTTAACAGTTGTTATAGCTTGCGAAAGGTTCAAGGGCGATTAAGCTGGCCGCCGTTTTTCGCCAATTGGAGTGTTTCATGTCCCGCCGCCTGCCCGTGATCCTGCTGCTTGTTTTGCTGCCTGTATGGCTGGCCGCCAGTTATGGCGCGCGTTATGGCTTCATGGAGGATGCGCAGTGGGTCGGCATTTGCGTGGATGAGGCAAGCCGTTGGGAATGCCAGGTGCGTTCGAACCTGGGCCTGATGATTCACTTCGGGGTTCTGGGCTGGGGCGCCTTGGCTGCTGCCGTGATCGGCTTTGTGTTGTCCGGGCGTGCGGGGTGGTGGTTGGCAGTGCTGGCGCTGGTGCTCGGTTTTCCGGCGTTGGCCTTGTACAACACGACGTTGGCGGTGTTTGCGGTGGTGATTGCGGGGTTGCGGTTGGTCAGGGCTTCCCGCAGCGCCTGATAGTCCGCTATCGCGAGCAAGCTCGCTCCCACAGTGGATCTTCAGTGAACACAAAGTCCGTGTGCGATAAAGATCAATTGTGGGAGCGAGCTTGCTCGCGATGAGGCCAGTCGGGTCAATGCGAAATCAAGCTGTGCGAACCCGCAAACAGCGCCACAACGCAACCACCATCAACACACTCACCAGCGCCCAGCCCCAGGCCTGCTGGTTCAGTAAACCTTCACGAAACAGTTGCGGTGCGATGCCGGCGCCAATGATGAAAGTCAGCAGGGCGATTTCCCGGCGCGGCGCGCTCACCGGGCGGCACAGGTAGACCAGCGCCGGTACGATGAACGCCACGCTCGGGAAGCTGCGATAGCGCGGGTCGAATACCAGTTCCAGCATCATCACGGCCGCCGCGAAACCTGCCGTTGCAACCAGCCAGCCAGCACGGCGCTCCAGTAAATCGAAAGCCCGCCCGCGCCACCCGTCAAGCGGACTCAGTGCCAGTGCAGCGTGGGCCAGCACCAGCAGATTCAGTACGGTCAGCAACCCGACCCACAGCCATTCACTGGTGAAGCGGGTGGTGACGCGTGCCAGGTCGCCCCAGGCGCCAATCGAGCAGGCGGCCAATGCGCCGAGCAGTGGCAGCACCAACGCCGCGCGCGTCGTGCGAACCCGGCCGCCAAGCAGCAGGGTGCCGATAAAGATCAGGCCGCCCACCGCCAGCCATTGCGACCAGTACGGGACGTTTGTCACTGGCCCGGCCAGCACGCCCTTGTCCTGGCGATCGGCATCGAACAGTCCCCAGTAGCCACCGACCGCGCCTTCACTGGCGCGCTTCCATGGTTGGTCGAAGGCTTCGATCAGGTTGTAATGCCAGCCTTGCTGCTCGGCCATGGCGACAAAACCACGAATGAATTTGGCTTCATTGACCCGGCTTGGCAGGGCGGTTTCGCGCTGGCGGCCTTCGCTGGGCCAGCCGGTTTCGCCGATCAGTACGTCCTTGGGCGCGAATTTGTTGCCGAACACCTGGCGCACTTCCGCCACATGTTGCAGGGCGGCGTCGATGTTCGATGGATCGTCCTCCCAGTACGGCAGCAAATGAATGGTCAGGAAGTCCACGGCAGGGGCAATTTCAGGGTGCTTGAGCCAGAACTCCCAGACGTCGGCATAGGTGACGGGCTGTTTGACCTGGCTCTTGACCTTGTTGATCAGCCTCGCCAATTGCGCGCCGGTGACTTCCTTGCGCAGCAGGGTTTCGTTGCCTACGATCACTGCGTTGACCACATCCGGGTTGGCGTTGGCCGAAGCGATCAGCAGGTCGACTTCTTTTTCCGTGTCCACCGGGTTGCTGTTGACCCAGGCGCCGATCATCAGCTTCAAGCCGTGTTTGCGCGCAAGGTCCGGCAGGGCTTCAAGGCCGGTCATGGAATAGGTGCGGATGCATTCGAAGCTTTTTGACAGCAGTGCGAGGTCGGCATCCATACGTTCGGGGCGCAAGTTGAATGGCACGTCGAACGGCGATTGGTCCTTGTCGAACGGCGTATAGGACGCGCATTGCAGCTTGTGCGTGGCGCTGGCCGCGTCCGGCAGGATCACCGGTTTGCCAAGGCCGTACCAGAAGCCGCCAAGGGCAAACAGCCCGAGCAGGCAAGCGAATAGATAAGCAGCAAAAGGAAAGCGGGATGTCGCGGACATGGTCAGGCCGTGTGGGAGCAAAGCGGCGCATGTTACCTGCATTTACCGCGCGCTTGGTGGCCTGCATGATTTTGACATGCAAAGTTCGGGCGGTTTGGCAGGTACGTTTGCCATGGTCAGGATTAATGGCTTTCTGATGTCGTTTCTCGATGCCTTGAGGTCGCTGGCAGAGCAGGTCGCGATGAGCGTCAGGTTGATTATCGAGGCGTCAGTACTCCGCTGATGTCGGGACGAGTTTGCTGTGAGGCGTGATGGGGGCGCTGTGCACCATAACAATACGTTTAAGCGACTCGGCATCCGTCGAGCGCAGCACTTTCGGGGAAGTAACGATGAAGATGCGACGACTCTTGGGCGCAGGTGCCGCTTTGGTGCTGGCGATCAGCTCTACCGTGGCCAGTGCCGCCGGGAAGGAAGTGACTATCGGTTACGTCGATGGCTGGTCGGACAGCGTTGCCACGACCAACGTGGCCGCCGAAGTGATCAGGCAGAAACTCGGTTATGACGTAAAGCTGCAAGCCGTTGCCACCGGGATCATGTGGCAGGGCGTGGCGACCGGTAAACTCGACGCCATGCTGTCGGCCTGGCTGCCGGTGACCCACGGCGAATACTGGACGAAGAACAAGGATCAGGTCGTCGATTACGGCCCGAACTTCAAGGATGCAAAAATCGGATTGATCGTGCCGGAGTACGTCAAGGCCAAGTCGATCGAGGACCTGAAAACCGACGACACCTTCAAGAATCGCATCGTCGGCATCGACGCCGGTTCAGGCGTGATGCTCAAGACCGACCAGGCCATCAAGGACTACGACCTGACCGGTTATCAACTCAAGGCCAGTTCCGGCGCCGGCATGATTGCCGAGCTGACCCGTGCCGAGAAGAAAAACGAATCCATCGCCGTCACCGGCTGGGTACCGCACTGGATGTTCGCCAAGTGGAAACTGCGCTTCCTCGAAGATCCGAAAGGCGTGTATGGCGCGGCAGAAACCGTGAACAACATCGGCAGCAAAGGGCTTGAGGCCAAGGCGCCGGAAGTGGCCAAGTTCCTGAAGAACTTCCAGTGGGAATCCAAGGATGAAATCGGACAGGTGATGCTGGCGATTCAGGACGGTGCCAAACCTGAAGCCGCAGCGAAGGACTGGGTCGCCAAACATCCTGAGCGCGTGGCTGACTGGACCAAGTAACAGGCACCTCGCTTTAAATTGTGGGAGCGGGCTTGCTCGCGAAAGCGGTCTGACAGTCAACTTTGATAGTGACTGATACGACCTCTTCGCGAGCAAGCCCGCTCCCACATTGATTTATGGTGTGCTGATAATTGGCGAATCTGTCATGTGGTTCTAAGACTAAGGTCGTCTGGAACCTGCCCCGCAGCCGCATAGAGTGGATACCGTTCCACTTCAATCTGTGCTGCGAGGATAAAAACAATGAACGACAGCATTTACCTCTCGATTCAAAACAGCCCGCGTTTCAAGGAGCTGGTCAGCAAGAGGGAGCGATTCGCCTGGATTCTTTCGGCGATCATGCTAGGGCTTTACTCCGGATTCATTCTTCTGATTGCCTATGGGCCGCAGGTGCTGGGGGCAAAAATCAACCCTGAGTCCTCGATTACCTGGGGCATACCGATTGGTGTCGGGCTGATTGTCTCGGCCTTCGTCCTGACCGGCATCTACGTACGCCGTGCCAATGGCGAGTTTGACGACCTGAACAATGCGATTCTCAAGGAGGCTCAGCAATGATCCGGCGTCTACTGGCTCTATTGAGCATCGCAGCTTTTGCACCGGGCGCCTGGGCGGCTGACGCCCTGACCGGTGCCGTGCAGAAGCAACCGCTTAACGTCTCCGCGATCCTGATGTTCGTGGTATTCGTAGGGGCAACCCTGTGCATCACTTACTGGGCCTCCAAGCGTAACAAGTCGGCTGCCGACTACTACGCGGCGGGCGGCAAGATCACCGGTTTCCAGAACGGTCTGGCGATTGCCGGTGACTACATGTCGGCGGCGTCTTTCCTGGGGATTTCCGCGCTGGTGTTCGCTTCAGGCTACGACGGGCTGATCTATTCGATCGGCTTCCTGGTGGGCTGGCCGATCATCCTGTTCCTGATCGCCGAGCGCCTGCGTAACCTGGGCAAGTACACCTTTGCCGACGTGGCGTCCTACCGCCTGGGGCAAACCCAGATCCGTACGCTGTCTGCCTGCGGTTCGCTGGTGGTGGTGGCGTTCTACCTGATCGCCCAGATGGTCGGTGCGGGCAAGCTGATCCAGTTGCTGTTCGGCCTCGACTACCACGTCGCGGTAATTCTGGTGGGCGTGCTGATGTGCCTTTATGTGTTGTTCGGCGGCATGCTGGCGACCACCTGGGTGCAAATCATCAAGGCCGTTCTGCTGCTGTCCGGCGCTTCCTTCATGGCGCTGATGGTAATGAAACACGTCAACTTCGACTTCAACATGCTGTTTTCCGAGGCGATCAAGGTTCACCCTAAGGGTGAGGCGATCATGAGCCCGGGCGGTCTGGTGAAAGATCCGGTCTCGGCGTTCTCCCTCGGCCTGGCACTGATGTTCGGTACAGCGGGTCTGCCGCACATCCTGATGCGCTTCTTCACCGTGAGTGATGCAAAGGAAGCTCGCAAGAGTGTGCTGTACGCAACCGGCTTCATTGGCTACTTCTACATCCTGACCTTCATCATCGGTTTCGGCGCGATCCTGCTGGTCAGCACCAACCCAGCCTTCAAAGACGCGGCCGGCGCATTGCTCGGCGGTAACAACATGGCGGCGGTGCACCTGGCCAACGCAGTCGGTGGCAGCATCTTCCTGGGCTTCATCTCGGCCGTGGCGTTCGCGACCATTCTGGCGGTAGTGGCCGGCCTGACCCTGGCGGGTGCTTCGGCGGTGTCCCACGACCTGTATGCCAGTGTGATCAAGAAGGGCAAGGCCAACGAGAAGGATGAGATTCGTATCTCGAAGATCACCACCATTGCCTTGGCTGTGTTGGCCATCGTTCTGGGCATTCTGTTCGAAAGCCAGAACATCGCGTTCATGGTGGGCCTGGCGTTCTCCATCGCGGCGAGCTGCAACTTCCCGGTACTGTTGCTTTCCATGTACTGGAAAAAGCTGACCACTCGCGGTGCGATGATCGGCGGCTGGATGGGTCTGATCAGTGCAGTAGGCCTGATGATCCTTGGCCCGACCATCTGGGTGCAGATCCTGCATCACGAGAAGGCTATCTTCCCGTATGAGTACCCGGCGTTGTTCTCGATGATGATTGCCTTTGTCGGGATCTGGTTCTTCTCGGTCACTGACAAGTCGACTGCGGCTGACAATGAGCGGGCGCTGTTCTTCCCGCAGTTTGTTCGTTCGCAGACTGGGTTGGGGGCGAGTGGGGCGGTTTCGCACTAAGGCTTGATGCTTTGATATAGCTGGCGATGTTTTATGAAGTGCTCCGGTCGAAAGATCGGGGCACTTTTTTATTGTGCGTTAATCGAACTGAATTTTGCGGATGTACCGATTTACTGTGGGAGCGAGCTTGCTCGCGATGGCGGTCTGTCAGCCGACCTGTCTCTTGTTGACCGTGTACATATCCATTGCTGCGGTAACGGCGGCTTATGGTTTCGCCCTTACGGCGACTCACTTTTTTACAAGCGCCTAAAAAAGTAAGCAAAAAACGCTCGGGTATGACTCACCCACATAGG